>JAPONP010000151.1 GCA_026713835.1 Bacteriovoracales bacterium | reverse complement strand
TAAAGGCAAGGTAACTGTTCTCCACCCGGATAAGATTGGTAGGAGGCAACGAGGAGCGACCGAGGCGTGCTTCCTGCACGTCGCAGGGAAGCGACGAGGCAGTCGACTGCCAAGATTGCCGGGGGGTGAGCAGTTACTAAACCTTGGAATCGATCGATAAATGGCCCTATCAATTCTCATCTGTGAACCGGATTACGAACTGGCCCAAGGCCTTCAATCTTTTCTCGAAGAGAAATCCTTTGTGGTGGAAACGGCCGCAGACGGAAAGGACTGCCAACTCAAAATGTATAAGGGAAAGTTCTTTGCGGTCGTCCTCGATATAGAGACGCAAAACCATTCCGGTCTTCAAGTTTTGAGATACCTTCGTCTGAGTGCCCCTTCCGTGAAAGTCATTTTGACGGCCACGGAAGAAAAACTCAAAGAGTTTGATCTTAGCAACTCCGATCTGGCCAAGCTCGGGACCAGCGATATACTGATTAAACCCTATAAATTTGAAGAACTCAAAGAAAGCATCGAAGGTGAGCACCATTTCTTGCCGAATACTGCGACCAAGGAATCCTCCGATGAAAGTATGGAGGAAGAGGTCAACGGTGACGACGATGATTTTACCCACGTTAAGGTTGAAGATTTTTATAGCGGGAATACCACTATATTCGATTGTTATATTCGCCTCGCTCCCGGCAAATACATGAAGATCGCCCAAAAGGGGGAGTTTTTTGAGCGTTCGAGAATTGATAAAATCGTCGAAGAAAAAGGTATCGAGTCCTTTTATTTTAAAACGGAGGATAGGGGAAACTACATCAATTTTATCAATAGAGTCTTAAAGAAAGTCATCTCTTCGACGAAGGGTAAAGATCACGAAAAAATACGAACCGTTAAAAACTTGGCCGAAAAATATATCGAAGAAACCTATACGGAGGGTCTTAAACCCCAACTCTTGGAGGAGGGGAAAAAAATCTGCCAAAATATGTTCGATATGATCCAAAAGGATGTGGACTTGTCCTCTCTTTTGGCCTCCTACGAGGAGAAAGGGGAAAACATTCACGGCCATCTTTTCCTCACCTCGTTTATGGCGGTTATCATTTGTAAAAATTTGGATTGGACGAGCACCTGGATCGTGGAATTGGCCGCTTTTGGGGGTCTTCTCCACGATATCGGTATGCTCAAACTGCCGGAAGAGATTAGAAATAAAGACCCAAAACATCTCACCCCGGAGCAGATGACTCAATTTAAAGATCACCCAAGGCTTGGGGCCGAACTCCTACAGGAATATCCGCTGGTTACGGAACCGGTGAGACAAATCGTTTATCAACATCATGAAAATATCAACGGCAGCGGTTTCCCCCATGGACTCAGCGGGATCAAAATCTACCCTCCGGCCAAAGTGGTGGCCCTCGGCAATAGCTTTGCCAATTTTCTCGTCTCCCAAAAGATCTCCCCCATCAAGGGACTGGGCCCTTTTATCTCCGATAGAAAAAATATCGAAAAATTTGACCCCATCATCCTCAAGGCCTTGGTGAAGGGATTTCTCAAGGATCAGACCCCTCCCCTCCTCGGTTAACGGCCCCGGCCCTCAAGGCCAAGTGGATCAATGCCCCAAATAGGCCTTTTGGATCTCTTTATTTTCCAACAATTCTTTGGCCGGCCCCTCCATAAAGATGGTTCCGTTGGCCAAGACGTAGGCCCTATGGGCGATTTTGAGGGCCGCATAGGCGTTTTGTTCCACCAAAAGAATGGTGGTTCCCTGCCGATTGATCTCGCAGATGGCCTCCATGATGGAGGCCACGAGAATGGGCGCGATTCCCAAGGAGGGCTCATCCAATAAGAGAAGGGTGGGGGCGGCCATATAGGCCCTGGCGATGGCCAGCATTTGCTGTTCCCCGCCGGAGAGGGTTCCGGCCAGCTGTCGCCCCCTCTCCTTGAGACGGGGGAAGAGGGCAAACATCTTGTCCCTATCTTCATGGATGCGGTCGTCTCTTCTCAGATAGGCCCCCATTTCCAAATTTTCCATCACGGTGAGTTCGGGAAAAACCATCCTCCCTTCCGGGGCCTGGGAAATGCCGTGGGCCACGATTTTATGGGGGGCCAACCCGCTCAGATGTTTTCCCTCAAAGATGATCTTCCCTTTGGCGATGGGGATCAGTCCCGAGATACCATGGAGGGTCGTGGTTTTCCCGGCCCCATTGGGCCCTAAGATGGTCACGATCTCCCCCTTGGAGATATGGAGATCGATTCCCTGAATGGCGCGGATATTGCCATAGGCGATATGCATTCCCCGAATCTCAAGAAGAGGTGAACTCATTCGTCTTGCACTCCCAAATAGGCCTCGATGACCTTGGGGTCTTTTTGAATGTCCCCGGGCCCCCCGTGGGCGATCATCTTTCCGTAGTCCAGAACGTAGATGCGCTCACAGACTTCCATGACCAGCCTCATATCGTGTTCGATGAGAAGAACGGCCACCTTGAACTCATCTCGAACCCAACGGATCAGCCCCGTGAGGTCTTTGGTCTCCTTGGGGTTCATCCCCGCAGCGGGCTCATCCAAAAGGAGAATCTTGGGATCCGTGGCCAAGGCCCTGGCGATTTCGAGTTTTCTTTGCTCTCCGTAGGGGAGGTTTTTGGAAAGATGATCGTGCTTTTTGTGGAGTCCAAAAATCTTGAGGAGTTCCAAAGACTCCTTTCTTATGCGCTCCTCTTCCCTTCGGTATTTTCCATTGCACAGGATATTGCTCAAAAGCCCGTAGCCCGTGCGGTGATGGGCCCCCAAGCGTATATTGTCGAGAACCGAGAGATCCTTAAAGAGCCTGATGTTTTGAAAGGTGCGGGCGATGCCCTTTTGGGTGATATGGGCGGGCCGATACTTGACGATGGATCGCCCCTCCAAAAGAATATCCCCTCCCGAAGGACGGTAATGGCCCGTTATCATATTGAACACCGTGGTCTTGCCGGCCCCGTTGGGGCCTATGATGCCCACGAGATCCGAGGGAAAGATTTCAAGTCCCAGATCACTCACGGCCACAAGCCCTCCAAATCGCATGGTGGCCTTTCGGGTTTCCAAAAGAGTCGTCAAGTCTTAGATCCTTTCCAGAAAAATTTGAGTTCACCCTTGCCAAAAAGACCTTGGGGGCGAAGGAGCATGAGCAAAACCAAAAGAAGAGCGTAGATAATCATACGGTACTCGGCCACGGTCTCTCCAAAAAAGCGCAAGGCCTCTCCGAGAAGAAGAAAGAGAGTGGCCCCTATAATGGAGCCCGTAAAACTTCCAAGCCCTCCCAAAATAATCATAAGCAGGATGTAGGCCGACCACATAAAGATAAAATTTTGAGGGGAAATAAATTGCTGGGCGTGGGCAAAGAGGGTTCCGGCGATGCCCGCAAAGCCGGCCCCGATGACAAAGGCCAAAGTTTTGTACTTGAAGGTGGCGATCCCCATGCTTTCGGCGGCGATCTCATCTTCTCTTATGGAGATAATGGCCCGACCGTGGGTTCCGTGCATGAGATTGCGAAAGGTCAAGATGGTGATTCCCACCCAAAAATAGGTCCAAAAGAGATTGGAGAGTTTGGGGATGTCCGTAAAACCCCGAGGCCCTCCCACCACGTCCATATTGATGATGATGATACGAATGATCTCCCCAAATCCCAAGGTGGCGATGGCCAGGTAATCCCCTCGAAGACGAAGGCAGGGCACGCCGATGAGAACCCCGGCCAAGGCTGCGCAGAGGAAGGACACGATACAACTCAAAAACAGCATCAAAAATCCCGGCAAAGGCCAGCCCGTAAAGACCGTAAAGGAGGCCCCCGTATAGGCCCCTACGGCCCAAAAGCCCGCATGGCCCAGGGAAAATTGGCCGCATTTGCCATTGATGAGATTGAGACTCATGGCGAGGATCATGTAGATGCCGCAAAGAAGAATGAGGTGAAGGATATAATCCATTATCTCTTATCTCTCATGTCTTAAATCTTTTCTCGCTTGGGGGAGCCCAAGAGCCCGGCCGGTTTGAAAAGCAAGATGAGAATCAAGATGGCAAAGGCGATGGCGTCCCGATAGGTGGAGACCCAAAGGCCCACCACCAGGTTTTCCGCGACCCCCAAAACCAAACCGCCCAAAACGGCCCCGGGGATAATGCCGATACCGCCGAGAACGGCGGCGACAAAGGCCTTGATCCCCGGAATCATCCCCATGGTGGGGTCGATGGTGTTGTAGTACATCCCCACCAGGATGCCGGCCACACCGGCGAAGGCCCCCCCGATAAAGAAGGTGAGTCCGATGATTTTATTGGTGTCGATTCCCATGAGTTCGGCCACATGGTGGTTAAAACTCGTGGCCCTCATGGCCTTGCCGACACGGGTTTTATTCACGAGCCACCACAAAAAAACCATGAGAACGAAGGTGCAAAAGATGATGAGGAGTTGAATATTGGTGACGTAGAGTTCTCCCCACTGGTAGGTTTTGGTGGGGATCACCTGGGGGAAGCTCCGAGGCGTGGCCCCCAAGAGGGCCTGGCCCGCATACTGAAAGAAAAGGGACATCCCCAACGCCGTCACCAGGGCCGGGATGCGACCGGCATTTCTCAGGGGGCGATAGACCAGTCGTTCCGTGACCATGGCCAAAAGGCCCGCTCCCAGCATGGAGGCCGGAAGGGCCAACCAGATGGGTACTCCCGAGACGAGGGCAAAAAAACCGATAAAGGCCCCCATCATATAGAACTCTCCGTGGGCAAAGTTGATGAGTTGGATGATGCCGTAAACCATGGTGTAGCCCAAAGCGATAAGGGCATAGACGGAGCCCTGGGTGATGCCGTTTAAAAGATAGGTGGCCAGATCGTAGAGGAAGAGGGTGGTGCTTTCAGACATGGCGTTCCCTTTGACCCAAGGATCGAAACCAAAACCGAGACCGAAGCCTCGGCTTAAGCCTAAGCCTAGGCTTAGGGGGATACCTTTTGTTTGAAAGTTGTTCCATTGGGGGTAGTTTCCAAGACGACGGCCGATTTTTTAGCGTTTCGGTTCTCATCGATGGTGATGGTGCCGGTCACTCCCATAAACCCTCTGACCTTGGACAAGGCTTCCCTGACGGCTTCATGGGTGATTTCGGTTTTGATGGATCTTATGGCATGGGCCAAAACCAACATTCCGTCATGGCCCAAAGCGGCCATGGCCCCGGGCAGTTGGGCGTATTTGGCCTTATAATTTTTCACAAAAGTCTGAACGGCGGGGTCTTGATCGTCGGGAGAGAAATGGGAACTGATATAGTTGCCCTTGATGCCTTCGGAGCCGGCCAACTCCTTGAGCTTAGGAGAATCCCAACCGTCTCCTCCCAAAAAGGGAACGGAAAACCCCATCTGACGGGCCTGTTGGAGCATGGTCCCCACTTCCGTGTAATAGCCGGGAACAAAAATCACATCCGGGGCGGCCCTCTTCACCTTCCTGAGTAGGGATCGAAAGTCCTTGTCCCCTTGATTGTAGGTAAAAGTCCCTTCGATCACTTGGCCTCCGAGTTCCACAAAATTCTTTTGAAAAACCTTGGCCAAACCGCGGGAGTAGTCCGAGGCCACATCAATGACGATCAAGGCCTTGTTCTTTTTCAGGGTCTCCCTGGCAAACTTGGCCATGACGACTCCTTGAAAATCGTCCGTAAAACAGGAACGAAAGATATAGTCGCCCTTTTTCGTCACGACCTCATTGGTGGAGGCGGGGGTGAGGAGGGGAACCTTGGCCGCTTGAGCAATGGGGGCCCCTGCCAAGGTATTGGAAGAAGCGACGGAGCCGAAGATCACATGAACCTTATCCACATTGATGAGCTTTCTAACCGCATTGGCACTTTCCGTGGGTTCCCCCTTGTTATCTTCGGAGATGAGACGCATCTTTTTCCCATTGATCCCTTCCGCATTGATGGTTTCCAAGGCCAATTTGATCCCGTTGAGAGATTCTTGGCCGTAGGTGGCGATGGGACCGGTCAAGGGAAAGACGGAGCCTACGAGGATATCCCCGGCCCCTGCATCGATCTCTTCTGCCACGGGGGCGTTCCGGGTTTCCGTGGTCTCTTCATTCTTTGTGGTTTCTTTCTTTTGGGGGAAGCAGCCAAAAAGTCCCGCAAAGACGAGGACCGGCATGATAAAAGATCGCAAAAAAGACATAACATTTCTCCAAGTGAGGGTGGACGATAGAATTTGGATGAAACGTACCACGACCGCGGCCAAAAAGTATATAGCTTAGCGGGTCAATTTAGTGAATCAATTTAGCGGATCAATTTCTTTCGCCCCATCCAATCCCGAACTTCGTCCTTCAAGGCATTGGCCAAGAGAAGGCAAAAGAGGACGGTCACTCCCGTAGCGAGGGGGGAATGGGAACTCAGATGGTCTTCGGTCAAGTGGACGACGGTTTCCCAGCGAAAAAAATCGTAGAGAAAATCGGCCAGAAAGGATGCGGCCAAGGCCATGACGGCGATGGAAAAGACGTTGATGACGATTCCTTTCGTCCCGATATATTTTTGAAGGATGGCCAGGTTGGAGATATTGGTGGCCGGCCCCACCAAAAGGAGGAGCAAGGCCGTTCCCGGACTCATCCCCTTCATGATGAGAGCTGCTGCGATGGGGGTCGTGGCACTGGCGCAGATATAGAAGGGGATGCCAAAGGCCAGGATCAAGAGCCTTCCCTGATTGGGAGAAAGCCCCGCAAAGCTCTCTTCGGGAACCAAATAGACGATGACGGCCCCGAGAAGAAGGCCTATGAAGAGCCAAACGGAAAGATCTCTTAGGAGTTCGTAAAAGCCGTAGTGAAGGGCCCGGTAGAGCCCGCCTCCAAAAGAGCGCGGGGAAGAGGGACGGGCCGGGGAAGCCGCCGAGGAGGAGGAACGGGGGCAACACCCCTCGCTTTCCAAGACCTCACCTTTTTCGGAGGGGTTGAAGAGGATTTGGAGAAGGCCCGCGCTGACGGCGGAAAAAAAGGTGGCGATGGGACGGAGAAGGGCCATGGGAAGGCCTATGAGTCCGTAGGTCATGAAGATGGAGTCGATTCCGGATTCGGGGGTGGCGATGAGAAAGGACGAGGTGGCCCCGTTGGAGGCCCCGGACTTTTTGAGAGTCACCGCCGTGGGAACCACCGCACAGGAACATAGGGGCAGGGGAATACCGATGAGAGTGGATTTTAAGACGGCGATGAAGGAGTTTTGACCCAGATTTTTTTTGATAAAGTCCATGGACAGCCATTGCCGAACGAAGCCCGAGAGGAGAAGACCCAACATGAGGTAGGGGGCCGATTGGACGAGATAGACCCAAAATGCCTGTAAAAAACCCACGGGGGGCCTCCTCTCTTCCTTTCCCTAGACTAACTTTTGGGAAAGGAATATACTTCCATCGGTGACATTTATCATTTTGGTGACCGTCGGTTTTGGAACGGGTTTTATTTCCTCTCTTCTCGGGATCGGGGGAGGCTTTTTCATCATCGAGGCCTCCGCCCGTCTTTTTCCCAGCCTACCACCCCAAACCATTGCAGGCTCTTCTCTCTTTTTTATCTTTATTAACAGCTTTGTCAATGTGAGCAACTTTTGGAAGCGGGGGCTTCGTCCCAATTGGGCCATCCTAGGCCCGATGATACCTTTGAACCTAAGCGGTGCGGTCATGGGGGGGCTTCTCACCCAATCCCTCCAAAAGGAGACGATCCGGTTGCTCTTTGCCACCATTCTCGTTCCGGCGGCCCTGGGGATGCTTTGGGGCCCATTGAAAAGCAAAGACCGTGGGAATGATGAAGGCCCCTTGACTCCCCTCATAAAGTGGAAGGCCTCCCTCAGTGGTATGATCGCAGGCTTTACGGGGGGCATCAGCGGTCTCGGGGGCGGAGGAATCATCGCCCCCCTTCTCATCAAAATAGTGAAGACCCCTCCCAAAAGAGTCCCCCTCTATTCCAACTGCATCATATTTACGGGAACCCTAAGCGGCTCCCTCACCTTTTTCTTCATGAAAACCCCATGGATTTCAAACGATCACCTGCGCCCCTTCCAGTTCGGCCAAGTCAATCTCGGGCTCTCCGTTTTGGCCCTCTTCGGAAGCTTTATCAGCTCCCCCCTAGGGGTCTCGGCTTCCCAGAAAATACCGATCGAGCCACTCCTCAAGCTCCTAGCGATCCTCTTTCTCGCCACCGCCCTCCAGATCTATTGGAAAACTTTTAATTGACGTTTCATCGAAATTTCAACTTTTTTCTAACTGCTCCTGTCCGATCGGATACCGGCCTTTACACTTTCACGGTCTTTTTCTTCTCTGAGGGAATAAGATTTGAGAAGGGGAATAATTAACGGAGGTAATCCCATTTTTACGCTCTGGGTATGAATTTGTTCGCGGTGAAAAGGGTATGCATTAAATAGTGCCGTCGTTTTCGTGAAATCTTTCAATGTATTCTCTTTTACTTCTGATTTTTCTGTTTTATAAAGGAGGACAAATTGATTCTGAAAACTGAAATGCTCTTCTTTTTCAATTGTGCCGACAGCGTAACATGTAATAAAGCACGTCAGCACTCCGGCACTGGGTTGAAAATTAAATTCCATGTCATAATTAGTAGAGATTTCAACCTTGGTGAAATCTATGCTAGGGGGGAGTGTACGACATGAGCAACTACTTTGCTTGAGCCAAACATCTAATAGCTCCGTTTCCTTAACTAACTGATTTAAGCTCTCGTCCATAGCTTTTTCCTATTGATGCAAATGAGATTTGCTTTCCTCGATCCTGATATTGCCTAACCCAAGAAGCTATGCTGGCTCGGCCGAGTACGAACTTTACTTCTGTAACCACGTTAGTTTTT
>JAPONP010000150.1 GCA_026713835.1 Bacteriovoracales bacterium | reverse complement strand
GGAAAAACGGCCTTGATCCATTTTGAGAGGATCGTCCTTCCCGGCGGAGAGGAAGTTTACATCCAAGGTGAGGCCTTGGAGGCCCGGGGACGATCCCCCGGAATCAAGGGGGTGTTGCACGAGGATCGAGGTAGCAAAATCGCTTCGGCCCTGGGGCTTTCTATGCTTGGGGATATTTCGGAGACTATGGTGGCCAAAGAGGCCTTAGGACAGGGGTTTCATATTACCCCCAAATCCTCCCTTCAAAACGGATTTTACAAAGGCCTTTCCGTGATTGCGAAGGAGAAAGGACACAAAGCGGCCCAAAATCTCAAGAATCGGAGGGAATACCTGACCATAGAGGCCGGGAGGGAAATTCTCATTTCCCTGATCGGGCGTGGAGATTTAAAAAGATGAGGCCCAAAAATTCAAGTTCCGGGCCAGGCCTTGAAATGATCCTCTTGCGCTTTCTCTCCTTTTTATTCGCTCATATTGGCAAGGGAGCAAGAGCAACCTTGGGTCGCCACGCTTTGGGGTGGGTATGGGCCCTTATGGCGGTCTGGGGCGTTTCCCTGGGCGTTTATCAGTCCATCGGCCTCTCATCCCGAGACCTTCTTTTGACTCCTTTGATATCCACGCTCTTAGGGGGCCTCTTTGTCGCAGGGGTTTTGTCCGATAGGCAAAACAAGAGGTTTCAACGTCTATTGGATTTGGCCGGATTGGCCAATGTCCATGGAGAAAAGGCCAAAGTCGTTTCCGTGGTAGAACTCGATGCCCACAGAAGCACCCTCTCAGTGAAGGCATCAGGGGTGGGCATCGACGAGTTTTTGGCCAAGAAGGGACGTTTGGAGTCGGCCTTTTGCCAATCCGTCGAAAGCATCGCTTTTTCCAAGAATCGAAGGATGGTTGAAATCAGGATATGCAAGAGGCAACTTCCCCGAAAAATCCCCTACTCCTCTTTTGGGACGGAAAAAGCGAAGGCGTACTCCTTCATCGTCGGAGAATCCCTTGAGGGAGCGGCCCTATCGTGCCAAATAACGGCATTACCCCACCTTCTTATCGGAGGAACGACGGGGGGCGGGAAATCCAATTTTTTTAAAACGACGATCTTGGGGCTTCTCAAGTCCTGCCCTCATCTCCAAATGTATCTCATCGATTTGAAAAGGGGCGTAGAGGTAAGAGAGTTTGCGGCCCTTCCCAATGTTCGGGTGGCCAAAAATGAAACGGAAGCGGTCAAGGTGTTAAGTGCCCTCAAGAAGGAAATGGAGCGAAGGTACGAATACCTTGAAGAGAACGGGTATAAAAGCATCGCCTCCGAAAGGGATAAAAAAGACCTCATCGTGGTCGGAACCGATGAGGCCAGCGTCCTTTTCGGGCAGGTCAAGTCCAACAAGCGAAAAAAGGAGTTGATGCTTCAAGCGAGGGATTTGGCCGATGAACTGGCCAAATTGGCCCGGGCCGCAGGGATTCATCTCATCTTGGCCACTCAAAAACCCATCAAGGAATCCGTGGACACCAAGACCTTGGAGAACCTTCCGGGGCGAATGTCTTTTAAAATGTCCACCCATGCCGGGTCAAACTCCATGCTTGGAAACGGCAAGGCCTACTCCCTTCCCGACATCAAGGGACGGGGGATTTGGAAAGACGGGAATAGGTTTTTAGAGGTTCAGACACCCTTTATTTCGGATCGGGAATTGGAGGATGAAATTATGGAAAT
>JAPONP010000149.1 GCA_026713835.1 Bacteriovoracales bacterium | reverse complement strand
GAATGATCTGCCGATTCACCCGATTGACGGAAGAGCAAGTAAGAGAGATCGCCCAAAAACATTCCATCAAAAAATAAAGTTTGCGTTCGACTTTCAATTCCCCATACCTTTTTTCCGTCATTGTTGCGGCATTCAAATTTGTCCACGTCGCATTGTCAATACAGTTTTGAAAACTTTGGCGAGGGCATTTTGCTGCACCGGCAACGTGAATCCGGCACCGAGGTGCCTGAATCCAGGCACTGCAATGAGCGTGTTCCACATTGACATCATCAATCGGGCCTGATACAAAAACTTATATTTTTTATTTTTACCGTTGGAGGAGCTCATGAAATACCTACTCGTTTTATCCTTTCTATCACTCCTTTCCCCCTTCGCCTCGGCTCAAAGCCTAGCTCAAGAAGATAAATTTTCAACTCTTAAAAGCTGGTTTGAAACTGGAGAGAATATCTCTTCCGATGAAATCACAGATATCCAAGACGAAATCTATGTGGGTCGCTGTTATTCTGCCCAAAAACCCGATCTAGCCAAAGCGTCCCTTCTCGGGGTTATCCCCCCACAAGGCGTTAACGGGCCCGCTTTTCCCGAAGAAAAAGAAACATATCACCTCTATCCGGCCATTCACCCCTATAAAAAGGCTTCCTTCTACGATTTTTGGGACAAGGGGCTGGCCCTTTTGACCCTCAAGCTCTCCCTAAACGGGGCCCTTTCCCTATTCGATTTAGAAAGAGGACATTATCTTGAAACTTTAGCGATTCAATTTAACCCTAAAGCCAAGGCCCCCTCTAGAGAATCGATCATCGTGCCCATCAGACGATATGAGGATTATCTCGTCGCCCTTTTTGTGACGAAAAAACAAAACAACCCTGAGACCGAACACAAGGTTCACTATTCTTGCTATTACTTCAAAGCTCTATAAAGCTCTATTGAGAACCTATTTATCGGGCGTTGTAAAAATTTCACACCCTCCCATCCTGGTAAAAATTTCATTCCCATCCTCTTGAATGTTGATCCTATTCATCCGGCCGATATAATAAAAACGAAATCAAATAAAGGTCTTTCTCTTCGCCTAGGAGATATTTATGAAGTCTGTATTCCTCTTATCCTTTTTGTCACTCCTTTCTCCTTTCGCCACGGCCGAAAATAAATTTTCGACTCTCAAGGAATGGTTTGAAGCCGGCACTAACATTTCTCTAAATGATCTCGCAGAGACCGAAGACAAAATCTATATGGGCCGCTGCTATAATCGAAGCGAGGAACGCGCTTCCTTTCTTGGTGTGATTCAAAGGCCCGGAGGTGACAAGCCTGCTGCTCTATCCGAAAAGACATGGTTGCTTTTCTCCATAACTATATCTACGGAAGATGATCCCATGGCCGCTTTTTTGGGTTCTTGGAGCAAGATGAGAGCACGTCAAGAATTGATCATGTATTTTTCTGAGTTTGAACGACAGCTTGGGCTTAAAGTGGAGATAAGGGATTATTTGGGAACCGTCTCGTCTCAATTTACAGGCCTTGCCAAAGAAAAACCTTTTAAAATAATGATGCCCGTAAGAAAATTTGGCGATGACTTGGTTTCCATTGTCCTTCCCGAAGAGGTGGGGGAAACGAAAGAAAAATCCCTCTCCAAAGATCAAATCACAATGGCCTGCCATTATTTTAAGTCCCTATAAAAATAAAACGCCAAAGGGCCACCACCCCCGTACCCAAGCATAGATACCTTCGAGCACCATTGACCGATTTTTAGACAATCGTCTAAAGGTTAGACACATTCCATCCCGACCGATCCCAATTTGATACCATTTATTCCTTCATAAGGATCAAAAAAGAACCAAAACAGGGTACAAGTTCGGGCACATTTTTCCGATGAGCCTCGCAGTTGAATTGTGAAACCGAAAGAGGTGTCCTCCGATGCTCTTACTTAGAGTTCTTTTTATCCTATCGGCCTTTGTCTTGGATCGACCGGTCTTTCCTTTGCCGGGGAAAAATCTCCAAAAGACGGGGCTTCCTGCGAAGGCCCCTGCCCTGGGGATCAAAACCACCGGGGCCATCCCGTCCAAGAGCAAAGCTCAGAATAAGAAAAGCAGCCTTTTTGCCAAAACCAATTCAACTTTTCAAAGCTGGGGAGTCGATCCCACTTTTAAAAGCTCTTGGATCAACCATCACAAGGCCTGGTCAACATTTGTCAAAAAGAAAGAAATCGTCGTGGCCATCATCGACACGGGAATCGATTTCAATCACAAATACCTCAAGGGCAATATCCATGTGAGCGAGGGAATCCCGGGGAAGAGCAATTTTGGGAAGGATTTTTCTACCATGCCCACCAAATCCAAGCGAAACCCCAGCAATGCGGCCCCTGTGGACAACCACGGGCACGGAACCCATGTGGCCGGTATTTTAAAAAGCGTTTTTCCCGAAGTTAAAATTTTGCCCATCAAATACTACAACCCCAAGCGTTCGGGGCAAGAAAATCTCAAGTCCCTCACCCAATCCTTTGAATACGCCATCCGCGCGAGAGTGGACATCATCAACTACTCGGGAGGGGGACCGGAGCCATCTGTTCGAGAGCTTCAACTCTTGAAGGATGCCCAACGAAAAGGTATCCTCGTCATAGCGGCCGCCGGAAACGAGGGGGCAAACATCGACCAAAAAACCCATGCTTTTTATCCCGCCAGTTATGGGCTGAGCAATATCGTCACCGTCATGGCCCACGACAAGGAGCTTTCCATTTTGAGTTCTTCCAATTGGGGAAAAAGATCCGTGGATATTTCGGCCCCGGGACATCGCATCCTTTCCAGCGTCCCCCATAACAGTTCGGCCAGGATGACGGGCACGAGTCAGGCCACGGCTTTCGTGAGTGGAGTGGCGGCCCTCATCAAATCCCAATACCCCCATTTTTCTCCTCACGACATCAAGATCATCCTTCGCCGTTCGGCCCAAAGGGTGAAGGCCTTTAAGGGGAAATCCGTGACCGAGGGCAAACTCGACGCGGCCAAGGCCTTGACCGTGGCCAAAGAGTACAACGGAAAACCCGGGAAGCCGAAATCTTCCAAACGGGGTCAAAAGCTCGTGGAGGCCAGATAAACCCATTTTCCCACACCCTCCTCTCCCTTTTGGCCGGTGCCCTCTACGCTTTAGGTTTTCCCTCCTCCGTCACCCCCGCCCTTGTCTTCGCCCCACCCCTGGCCTTGGCCCTCCTCCTCACGGTTTGGGCGCCCAAGAGAAAAGAACAAACCCTTAGAAAGCAGATCCAATTGCTCTTGCCCTTTTGCCTCGGAGCCTATGTGGCCGGCTATTACTGGTTGGCCTTTACCCTCAAAGAATTCGGCCAAATCCCCTTTCCGGCCAACCATCTTCTGGGAATCGCCCTTTCGGTGCTTCTCATGCCCCATTTCTGGGCCTTTCTTCTCCTGCGCAAGCTCTTCGTGGTCCTCTCCCAAAGGTTTCCCCGCCTCTCCCCTCCGCCCTCTTACAGGTTGCCTCTGGCCGCCCTGGGCCTTACCCTTTTGGAATCCTTTATCCCCCAGCAGTTTCCGGCCCATCTGGGCCATAGCTGGATCACCCTGGCCCCCTTCCTGGGATTGGCCCCGATCTTTGGGGCCCCCCTCTTTAGCTTTATGAGTGCCTATGGAGGCCTGGCCTTGGCCCACTTTTTTTCCACGAAAAGGGCCGACCCTTCCTTCATTTGGGCCTTGGCCCTCTTCCTGGCGGCCAACGCTTTCTTTCCCCTGCCTCCCTATCGGGGAGGTGAGATCGAACTTTCTACAAGAATCGTTCAGGCCAATATCGGAAGCGCTCTCAAAGTGGCCGCAGAAAAGGGTTTCGAGGGGGCCAATACCTATATCGAAAACCGCTATCGGCATTTGAGTCTCAAGGAGTCCGCCAAACCTTTGGATCTTATCATTTGGCCCGAGACCGCCGTCCCCAATCCCCTAAACTCGCATCTCATCGCTCGTGGGCGCAAAGGTTGGCCCCCCTTTATCGAAGAGGTGATCCGGGGGAGCCGGGCCCAGATGGCCGTTGGGGTCTATGATTCGACCGGATCCTCTCGCCCCCACCTTCCCCCCTACTTTGAGAGCGAGTACAATGCCCTCTTTCACATCGGAAGAGACGGGGAACTCAAGGGACGTTACCGCAAACACCGCCTCATTCCCTTCGGCGAAACCATGCCCTTTGGCCCCCTCAACCCCTTTCTCTCCAAAGTCTTCGTCCACGTTTCCTTTTTTGCCCGAGGGGACGGACTGCCCCTCTTCGTTCTCGATGGAGGGGCGAGGTTCATCCCGGCCATTTGCTATGAAATCCTCTTTCCCCGCTTTATCAACCGCTATCTCGATCACGTGGAAAGTCGAGGAGGGGGGCGACCCCATTTCATCCTCAATCTCACCAACGACTCCTGGTACGGCCCCACCTCCGAACCCCACCAGCACCTCTTTCTCTCCCGGTGGAGGGCCTTAGAGACGGGACTTCCCGTCATCCGCTCCACCAATACGGGCATCACCTCCGTCCTCTACCCGGACGGGAGTCGCTCGAAAAGCATGGGTGTGGGAGAAGAGGGGGTGTTGGACTTGACTCTCTCCTTGGGCGAATCGAGGGCCACCCCCTACGGGCGCTACGGACTGGGGCTCTCCCTGGCGGCCATGGTGTGGATCTGCGGGCTCCCCCTCTTTTTAGGATTTTTCTTAGGATTTTTAAGAAGACGTTTTGGAGGTTTTGGAAGTTTCGGGAGAAAGTCCCTCTTTTAAAAGGTCGTGAAGCCTCAAGGCCCCCAAAAAATGCCGATCCCTGACCACCGGAAGGATATTGAGGGGCCTATCTCCCATCTCCATGAGGGAGAGGGCCTTGGAGGCCAGTTCATCCGGGCCTATGGTGACGGGTCTAGGGGTGGCCAAATCTTTAAGGGGGGTGGAGAGTCCTCGCTTCTTGACCAGGGCCCTTCGGATATCCCCTTCCACCAAAATTCCCTCCAGCACATCCTTTTCCACGACGGCGCAAAGGCCCGTGGGGTAAGTGGTCATTTCGATGATGGCATCCCCCAGGGTGTGGGTCGGGGTCAAGACGGCACACTCGTCGCGAGAGAGCATGAGATGGGCGACCTTGAGACGCATGGATTTGCCCAAAGGCCCTGCGGGGTGATTGAGGGCGAAGTCTTCCCGAGACAACTCCGTAAAGGACTCCCAGGCCACGGCCATGGCATCCCCTATGGCCAACGTCACGGTGGAACTGGTGGTGGGGGCCTGGTTATTGAGGCAGGCCTCCTTTTCCACGGAGCAATCGAAGACCAAGTGGCAAGCCTTGGCGATGGGGGAGTCGGCTCGCCCCACAAGACCCATAATTCTCTCTTTGGGTATGGGCAGATGGGGGATGAGTTTGACGATCTCTTCCGTGGCCCCGGACTTGGAGATCAAGGCCACCACATCCCCGCGCCCCATGCGCCCCAGGTCTCCATGAAGGGCCTCTATGGGGTGGAGGAAAAAAGATTTGAGGCCTATGGAGTTGAAAGTCGAGACCATCTTCTGGCCGATCTGTCCCGATTTGCCCACCCCACAGACGGCCAAATCCCCTGCACTGGCCTTCAAGTGGTGATAGAGTTCGATGAGTTTATCCACTTGCCCTTTTTCAAGGCGAGATTTGGCCGCAAGAATGGCCCTCCCCTCCTGTTCGAGAACATCTTGAAAGTGTTGAAAGGTGTTCATAGGCATCCTCTCATCCCATCCCATCCCCATTTATCCCGTCTTTCGGATTGAGGTCTCCATTGTTATGATAGAAAAGATGATCGTGCAAATACAACGGACAACTCTCTTTCTTTTTTTCCTTCTTTCTACCTCTTGTGCCTCCTACGAGAGGTTTCGACAGGTGACGGAAGAATTTGAGTTTCCCTCGAGACTCTATGAGGCCACCTATGATGAGGTCTGGCAGGCCACTCTTTTCGTCGTCAAAAAATTTGATCTCGCCAACTGGGATCAAACCAAGGGAAGTATTAAAACCAGGTGGATGGACAATACCAAAAGCTACAATTTTTCCAATGTCTTTGGTTTTAAGCGCCATGCGAGATCGGCCCAATTCCAACTTCGAGTCAATATCAGCAAGGGCTTTAGAAACGGCCGGGAAGTGGCCACGGTGAGCTTGTATAAAAGACAACTGGTGGAACAAGACGCCCTTCAGGGAACCAAGGAAGTTCCAAGCGACGGGATCGAAGAAAAGACGATTCTTTACCGAATTGGCCGCAAGCTCAAGATCGAAAAGTTTTTAAACGATCTGGAAAAAAAGCGGGAACAAGAACAGGTGGAAAACTTTGGAAGCTAGTGTTTAAGACCCTCGTGGGGTTGCGCCTCGTGAGGACAATCCCTAACCCTTAGGTCTTGTCGTATTTAAGGCCTTTTGTTTATCGATTCCCTTTAAGTTTTTTCGTGACATTTTAAAATAAAAATGATACTTTTTTTGCCGAATAAAAAAGAAAGTAGAAAGGAGATAAAAAGACAATGGAAACCATGAGCATTTTTAATGAAACAAAAAAGTTGGTGGAAAAAGAGAGGGGCTACACCGTCAAAATTTTAAAAAATCTTATGTCTATAGAGCGGAACATACTCTATAGCGATCTCAAATACCCTTCTCTCCATAAGTATTTGGTGAGGGGGTTGGGTTATTCCGACGCCGAAGCCGTCGTTCGCGCCAAT
>JAPONP010000148.1 GCA_026713835.1 Bacteriovoracales bacterium | reverse complement strand
TTTTGAGCGTGAAGGGTTGTGCTCATGGATAGGGTGGGTATAAGGATAAGGGCGAAGAATCTCTTCATCGTTTTCTCCTCCAGCCTTCATGCCATCATCAGCTATCCGAAGACCGTTACAGCTCTTTTCGAGGGGGGGGCGTCATCTCTTTAGTTTTTTTAGGTGAATTGTAGTTTTTTAGGGAGTTCCCGACGATTACCCTCGGTCAATTATTTCAGTAGCTTTGCTCTGCGGCAAGTTGTCCACGGAGCTATGCTCCGAGAGCGTCCGGCAACCCACGCCCCAAAGGCCATGGATGGGGGAATATCCTTTGAATCTCTTGACTTTACCCATCATCCCCTATAGTTTTGAGCGATATTGAGAGGGGAAACCAACGCATTGCAAGGAGTTCAACCATGTCGTCTTTTCTGTGGGCCAAAAAAAGCCGCCTTACCGTTTTAACCGCCCTCTGGGCCTTCCTCCTTTCCCCCACGGCCCTTTGGGCCCAATGCGGGGACTTTTGTAGCGAACTTTTCTGGAGGGTCGCCGACCCGCCACTCCTCAAAGAATGGCTGGGCCGATACCCCAAGGCCACCACCGCAAGGACCTCCAGCGGCCATTATGCCGTCCATTTTGCCGCCCTTTTTGGAAGAAACCCACAGGCCCTCAAGGTCTTTCTTGGGGCCGGTGCCCATGCGGACGCCACGGATAAAAGCGGCTTGACTCCCTCCTTTTACATCATCCAAAAAAACCAAAACCCGGATCTCCTCAAGGTCTTTCTCGATGCAGGGGCCGATGCGGATGCCACGGATCCCAACGGAAGCTCTCTTTTGTTCTACACATTGGGTTTGACGGTTGCCCAAAAGGGGCCCCAGTTGATTCGGGTTCTTGGAGATGCCGGGGCCAATGCCTCCTTCCAAAACGATCAAAACATCACTCCCCTCCTTCACGCCATTTTGTCCAAGACAGAGGCCCCTCTCGTGGAGGCCCTGGTGGATATAGGGGCCGATACGGAAACCCCCTACCAAAACGGTTTCAAGGCCATTCATTTCGCCATTCTCGAAAAGAGTCCTCCCGGCGTGGTCAGGGCCATCGCCAAACGGGCCAATCTCGACGTTTTGGATGCCGGGGAAATGTCCCCCTTGCACTATGCCGTCAAAGAAAAAAGCGACCCCGAAGTCGTTTCGGCCCTCTTGGAAGCGGGTGCGGATCCCAATATCTTAAACGGCACAAACACGCCCCCTCTATGCCTGGCCGAAATCCATCATGAAAAGGTCGTTCCCCTTCTCAAAAAATTTGGGGGGAAGTGTTAGAAGACCCTCCTCAAAGAGGGCCTAAACTCAAGGAAATGTGCCCTCGACCCGATAAGGGGACATGAGGTCTTTTTTCTTCCCTTTCCTATGGGTATTGCCCTGTCTTTTTTTCTCCACCGACGTTTTTTCCCAAATTGAGGTGAAACAAAAAGAGGGGGCGGATTTTTCTCTCAAGGGCAGTGAACAAAACCGCGATTTGGTGGAAAAAATCTACCAGGCCTGCAATGAAAGGCCCGAAGATAATAATGAGGGTGAACCAACGAAGGATTGCATAAAAAGGTATTCAGAGGATCATGAAAATGAGTTCAAAGAGTTTAGGGAAAAGGCCAATCCCGCAAAAGAGTCCATCTCCATCCGGGGAGGGGATTCGGTTTCCCGAACTCTTTTAAGAGAATACTTGGATACCCGTTTTAATGAAAAAGTCCTTGGGAAAAAGGAAGGAGAGAAAGGAAATCAAAATCTCGTGGATCACGTCTATTTTTTTGAATTTTACCAATCCCAGCTTTCCAAATCGGCCATGATGGTCATGAGTTCCCATTGTTTAAAGACCGACCCTACTCAAGAAAAAGACGACATAATAAACAACCTTCAGGACGAACCAACGACCAAAACTTTTTTTGAGGAATGCATCCTCACTATTGCCCAAACTTGCCATCCAGAAAGTCCCTCCTCCAATGAAAACTCTCAATCTCAAAATGAAAATCCTCAATCTCAAAAAAGAGAAGCCTGCGATACCTTGGGGAAGTTGAGAAAAATCAATCGGGCCTTAACGGCCAACCAAAAAAGAATCCATTATTTTCGTTGCCAAAAAGAGTTCAAAGACAAAGAGCATTGTGGGAAAAAAAGTGGCTTTGACGTGACTTGGGCCGACGAATCCAATACGCCCATAAATCGCTACAATCCACTGGCCAAAGGCCAAAGTATCGACGACCTCACCTCTTTCACATCGGCTGAATTTGAAAAAAATATCATTCAAAAGATCGAAGAGGTCTGCCCTCAAAACTCCGAACCTTCCGAAGAATGTCTTGCGATGCTCAAACTCAAACCCTCAGACTCCAACGCAAATGATGACGAAAGACAACAATCACTGGAAGACGAAAAGAACAAAGCCTTGACGGAGTTTGATCTTCAATCCCACATCGTCCAAGAAAAAATTGCTAAGTACAAAAAAGAGGATTTGGCCCGAAAATTGGCCTCCGAAGGGGCCGAGGAAGAAATCGCCCAGGCCATCAGAGATGCCGGCGACGAGCAAGACACTAAAATAGAGGAACTACGCGACGAGATGGAGGCACGCTACGTTGCGGAACGGAAGGCCTTGCGAGAAAAGCTCGTCAAAAGGTTCAAGGACGAGACGGAAAAACGCACTCAAAAAGATAAGTTTGATTTGATAACAAAAAGAAACAAGGATATTAAAGACGTCCTCTTTTTCAACAATATCGTCTCCGGCTATCTTTCGATCTACGATAATAATACCAAGGAAACTCTAGGACGAAATCTGGCCTCCTTTCAGCGTGAAATCGATTCAAAAAGTCGCCTCCCACTCGATGAAGACCAAGAGGCATTGATCGAAGCCTTAAATAAGCAACTCCAAAAATTTAAGCAGGAGAGAAGTTCCAAAGGTCAAAAGGAAAGTAATCCCACTCTTTCTCCGGGACAAATTCATAAAAACATACTCAAAGAGGGTCTAGAGTTTGATGAAAAAAGCGATGCCGAGAGAACAAATAACTAAAGAGCAAAAACGTAACTGCTCGCACCTCTAGCAAAAACTGTAACAAAGGCAAGGTAACTGTTCTCCACCCGGATAAGATTGGTAGGAGGCAACGAGGAGCGACCGAGGCGTGCTTCCTGCACGTCGCAGGGAAGCGACGAGGCAGTCGACTGC
>JAPONP010000147.1 GCA_026713835.1 Bacteriovoracales bacterium | reverse complement strand
CGGCTTTGACCTTTAAGGCCTTCTCTAAACCTTTGAGGTTGGGAATGAGAACCGGAAAATCTATTCCTTTAAGTTTTGGTGTTTCGGTCAGTCTTGAAAAAAGTTTTTCCCCATCGGCCATTTGGGGCACCCTATCGTGGCGGACAAAACTGGTGGCCTCAATGCACGAAAACCCGGCCTTGGCCAACTTGACGATAAAGGAGAACTTATCCTCCGTCTCAAGAACCTTGGCTTCATTTTGCAATCCGTCCCGAGGGCCCACTTCGACGATTTGAACATCTCCTGTGACATTTTCCAACATGACGATCTATTCTCCCAGTTCCAATAAAGAAGCCCGAACGGGCACTTGATCACCGCAAAGGCAATGGATCTTTTGAACGATTCCATCCCTTTTGGCCCTAATCGTATGTTCCATCTTCATGGCCTCTAAAATCATAAGGGGGGCCCCTTTTTTGACCTTCTTTCCTTCGGACACGACGATCTTGATGACCTTTCCCGGCATGGGGGCCTCATAGCGATCGTCCCCACCCTCTAGGGAAGTTTCCCCCTTAAAAATGCCATCCCTTTTTTCCACCCAATGAGACCTTTGGCCCACCAAAAGGTGGGTCTTGCCAAGCCCCGGATCGAAGACAGATCGAAACTCCAAATTGGTAAATTCAAAACTCTCCTCCTGAATTTTGACAACGACCCGATCACCTTTTATCGCAATATCGTCGAAAGTGACTTCCCTTTCGTCGATCACCAAGGTCTTTTTAAGTAACTGCTTACCCATTTCTAAAGCCCCCAAGGGTTTTAAAAAGAGAATCCCGCAAGCCTCCTTGAGGGCCATTCTCTTGGCTAAACGAAGGTTCTTTTTCGCTCAGGGTATAAGCGGCTGCGATAGCGGCCAACTCACGGTTTTGAAGTTTGGGGGGAGATAAATCCTTTTTATGGGTTTGAACAAAATGGGTAAAGGTCTTTCCTTCCCTAAAATGGGGGTGGGCCAAAATTCGTTGCAGGTAATCCCTATTGGTCGAAAGCCCGAGAAAAGGATAATCGTTTAAAAGATGTCTCATCTTCTCGATGCTGCCCTCACGACTTAAAGCGTGGGTGCAGAGTTTGGCCATCATGGGATCGTATTGGATTCCTATAGAGGCTCCCTCCTTGAGCCCACATTCCAAGCGAATTCCCGGAAGACGACTTTCCCCAATAGAACGAACGGTTCCCGTGGTGGGTAAAAAACCCGCATCCGGGTCTTCTGCATAAAGACGCACTTCGAGGGCGTAGCCCCGTTGGGTGATCTCCTCTTGGGTAAGATTCAGTTTTTCTCCCCGGGCCGCTCGAATCTGACCCTCCACCAAATCGTATCCCGTGACCATTTCCGTGATGGGGTGTTCGACTTGCAAGCGAGTGTTCATCTCCAAAAAATAAAATTGACCGCCGCCCCCACTCGCCTCATCGAAGATAAATTCCACGGTTCCCGCCCCCAAATAATCGATGCCCCGGCAGATGGTCAGGGCCGCCTCGCAAATCTTTTCCCTAAGGGTTTGATCCAAAGCGGGAGATGGGGTTTCCTCAATAATCTTTTGGTGTCGTCTTTGGATGGAACATTCCCTTTCCCAAAAATGGAAATGCCCTCCGTGTGCATCGCTTAGAACCTGGACTTCGATATGGCGAGGATTTGTGATAAATTTTTCCAAAATCACGCGATCATCTCCGAAGGCATTTTGGGCCTCTCTCATGGCCGAAGCCAAATGCTCGGAAAAGGTGGAAAGGTCTTCAACCAAACGCATCCCCTTGCCTCCTCCTCCGGCACTCGCCTTGATGAGAAGCGGAGTTCCCAAGCGTTTGGCCTCCTTGAGAAGTTGTTTAGGATCGTTATCCCGGCCGTGATAACCCGGAATCAGAGGAACGCCCAGTTTCTCCATGGCCTCTTTACTCGCCCGTTTATCTCCCATCAAGGCCATGGCTTCGGGAGTTGGGCCGATAAAGACGATGCCTCGCTCACCGCAGGCCCGGCAAAAGTCGGCCCTTTCCGAAAGAAGACCGTAGCCCGGATGGATGGCATCGGCTCCTAAACTTTCCGCGGCCTTTAAAATTTTATCCACGTTCAAATAGGTCTCATGGAGTTCGCCGCCTCCCAAGCCATAGGTTTCCCGGGCCATATCGAGATGGAGGGAATGGCGATCATCTTCGGCAAAAAGGCCCACGGTGGGGATATCCATCAAGCGGCAGGTGTTCATGATCCGAACCGCAATCTCTGAGCGATTGGCCACCAAGATTTTCCTAAATGGGCCGACTGCTTTCATCAAAGGGAGTCCCAATCGGGACGGCGCTTTTCCAAGAGGGCCGCCATCCCCTCTTGCCCTTCGGGATGGGCCCTACAGGAAGCGATCATCTGACAGGTGAGATCCTTGAGCTTTTCCGGGCGATTGGCAAAGGTTTCGTTTAACCAAATGAGTTCCTTGGCCATGCGAGAGGCCTTGGGCCCCGTCTTTTTCAAATTTTTGAGAAGTTCTTTAAGTCGCCCATCCAACTTCTCTTCTCCGGGCAAAAGTTCATGGGCCAAACCCAAGTCCAAGGCCCTTTGCCCACCGTATTTCTCCCCGCTCAAAAAGACGGCCTTGGCCTGGCCTAGGCCGATTTTTTGAATCACAGCTTGGCTTATCATGGCGGGAACGAGTCCGAGGTTGACTTCCGTCAAACCCCAAGTCGCTTTTTGTTCCATCAAAACGTAATCACAAGCGGCCACCAATCCCACCCCTCCTCCGAGGGCCGCCCCGTGAATACGACCCACCACGGGGTAAGGGCATCTTTGAATGGTGACGATCATCTCGGCCAAGCGCAGACTATCCCGGTAGTTTTCCTCCCTGGAGTTTCCCGCCACCTTTTTCATCCAATGGAGATCGGCTCCGGCACAAAAGGACTTTCCCTTTCCTTCCAAAACCACCGCCCGAATCCCGTCCTTATTCCGAAGGTCGTAAAAGGCCTTCGTGATTTGGGCCATCAGATTCTCGTTCAAGGCGTTATGAACCTTGGGGCGATTTAAGGTGACCCAACCGATGCGATCTCGAATATCCACTAAAAGTTCATTCACGACTTACCCCTCCATCACATCCTAAAGACGCCAAAGCGAGATTCCCCCTCAAGGGCCGAATTCTCCATGGACGCCTCAAGGCAAAGGCCCAACACCTTTCTCGTATCGACGGGATCGATGATCCCATCGTCCCAGAGGCGAGCGGTGCTATAATAGGCACTCCCCTCCTTTTCGTATTTCTCCAAGATGGGGGCCTCAAACTCTTGGAGTTTTTGATCCGACAGAGGGGGAAGCCCTCGCTTTTTGAGTTGATCCTGCTTGACCGTGGAGAGCACTTGGGCGGCTTGCTCCCCTCCCATCACCGAAATGCGGGCATTGGGCCACATAAAGAGAAAGCGCGGAGAATAGGCCCGACCGCACATCCCATAATTGCCGGCCCCAAAAGAGCCTCCGATGATGACGGTAAACTTGGGCACTTGGGCACAGCTTACGGCCGTGACCATCTTGGCCCCGTGCCTGGCGATGCCTTCATTTTCGTATTGGCGTCCCACCATAAAGCCCGTGATATTTTGTAAAAAGATCAAAGGAATTTTTCTCTGGGAACAAAGTTGGATGAAATGGGCCCCCTTCTGGGCACTTTCGCTAAAAAGAACTCCATTGTTGGCCACGATGCCCACGGGATGAGAGTAAAGGCTTGCAAAGCCACAGACGAGCGTAGGCGCAAAGCGCTCTTTAAATTCAAAAAATTCCGAACCATCTACCAAACGGGCGATGACTTCTCTCACATCATATCCCGTTCGAGTGTCCCGGGGAATGATGCCGTAAAGTTCCTCCGCCGGATAGAGGGGTTCTTTGACGGGAGCCAAAACGCTCCGGCCCCAAGACTTGTGGTTCTTACGATTGTGGTTCCCAAGAGCGGCCACCACTTTTCGACAAAGGGATAAGGCGTGTTCTTCATTTTCTGCAAAATGGTCACAAACTCCGCTCAGACGGGTGTGGACATCGGCCCCTCCCAAATCTTCCACGGTGACCTCTTCTCCCGTGGCCGCTTTGACCAGGGGAGGGCCTCCCAAAAAGACGCTTCCATTGCCCTTGACGATAATGGCTTCATCGCTCATAGCCGGAATATACGCCCCTCCGGCGGTGCAAGGCCCAAGGACAGCCGCAATCTGGGGAATCCCCAGGGCACTCATGCGGGCCTGATTGTAAAAGATACGTCCAAAATGATCTCGGTCGGGAAAGACCTCGTCTTGCTTGGGCAAGAAGGCCCCTCCGCTATCCACCAAGTAGAGACAGGGAAGGTGGTTTTCCATGGCCACTTCTTGGGCCCTGAGATGCTTTTTCACACTCAAGGGAAAATAGGTTCCTCCCTTCACGGTGGCATCGTTGGCCACGAACACACATTCCACTCCGCACACGATCCCAATTCCCGTGACGACCCCGGCTCCGGGAACCGGAGTGTCGTAAACCCCCTCGGCGGCCAAAGCCGAGAGTTCTAAAAAGGCCGAACCCGGATCGATGATGCGCTCGATGCGCTGACGGGCCATGAGTTTGGAGCGTTTCTCGTGCAAGGCCCGGGCCTTTTGCCCACCTCCTTCGCAAGTTTTCTCCAATCGCTTTTGAAGTTCATGGGCCAAATGCCGATGGTGGCGATCGTTTTCCATAAAATCGGAATCCGTGGTCAGTACTCGGGATTGTATTTTACTCATGGCATCTCTTCGTATCTCTTTGAAAAAACTCATGTGGAGTTTACCCTAAGGGAAACGCCATCATCAAGTCGATCCCAAAAGAGTCGCCATTGCATTGCTTCATTGCCGGGCACTCGCAGCACTCCCCCCGAGTTTCATTGACGCCGGCAAATCCTCTCTGCTAGGCTTTTACTACCGGGTCATTTCTACAATGTTTGGAGGGTTCCATGAAAATGTTGACATCGAGTTTTTGGCGAGGGATCGCTTTTTCCGCTCTCGTACTTTTAACCATCTCTTGCGAAAAAAAAGAGAACACCAAGGGGGGCCCCATTAAAATCGTCTCCCCAAAGTCCATCAATAAAAGCAATGCCTCTTCCTACTCCTTCGGCGGAACGTGCGAAGGAAATAATGCGAAGGTGAGCTACGAAATAGAGGGCTTTACGAAAAATTCTTCTGTGGAATGTCGGAACAAGGCCTGGAGGGTTTCCGGGCTCGATCTCTCCCTCCTCAAAGACGGATATGTCACTATCAAGGCTTCCGTCTCGGAGCATACGACGAGTGCCCAAATCACAAAAGACACCATATCGCCAACCATCACCGCAGATTTTAGCACTCCCGTAGAGGCCACCTACGACGAGGGTAACGTTCTCTACTTTCAACTGACTTTTAGCGAAGAGGTCGTGGTCACGGGGTCTCCTAGGCTCGTCCTCGATATCGGAGAAGACGGAAGTACCTCCGCAGCCTACGCCGTTTACCAAAATAGCTCGGCCGGTACGTTTGTCACCTTTGCCTACACCGTCGCCCAAGGGCAAAACGATTTTGACGATATCGAGGTGAGAGAACACATGGAACTCGATGGGGGAAGCGTTCGAGACGCCCATGGAAACGATGCCCTCTTGTCTTCCCTACCCTTCCCTCGGGCCCTAAGGAATGTCTATATCGATACGAACAACCCCTCCGTGACGGGTCTCGGGCACGATTTTGCCGTGGCCCAGACCAAAACCTGGTCCTGGGCTTGCAGTCGAAATCCCTGCACCTATCGCTTCGTCATAAACACCAGTTCCAGCCACAGTTTCGATGACACCGACGACTTTCACCCGATTCAGGCCGGGGCCCAACTTTCCGGAAACGGAACCTATTATCTCCACGTCCAAGCCAAAGATTCTCGGGATCGCCTCTCCTCCATCTCTTCCGTTTCGGTGCTTCTCGACAATGTGGCCCCATCCCTTAGCACCGACCCCATCGTCATTCCCCCGGACGCCATCTATTATGCAGGGGGCTTTTTGGATTTTGAAGTCACCTATAATGAAAACGTCGTCGTCACGGGAGTCCCTCGTCTCACCCTTCAAATCGGTGAAAACGGTACGACCGCCGTCACAAAGTATGCGACCTATCTATCCGGCTCGGGTACTTCGACTCTTTCCTTTCGTTATACCGTGGCCTCGGGAGACGAAGACGCAGACGGTCTGGAAATGGAAACGACTATCGATCTCGACAGTGGGGCCATCACAGATGCTTCGGGCAATGCGGCCCCCCTCTCCTCCCTCACCCTTCCCGTACTTACGGGCATTTACATCGATACGAGCAGACGAAATGTGACCGAGTTCGCCAAAGAAGGTCTTGGGCCCATCCTCAAAAAAGAGAAGTCTCCCCTCACCAAGGCCGGCTTCTTGGAAGAAAACTGTGCGCTTCCCTCCCTCGAAAACGACCTCATCGCCATGGCCATGGTCTGCGCTCCGTGAATCCGGGCCATGACCCGGCTCCCGACGCCGTTACGTTTTAAAAAAGAGGGACCGGGAATTTTCGTATAAAATCGGTGCCAGAACCGAGAGCTCCATCCCTTTGATCAGGGCCATCTTTTGGGCGATGAGAGGAATATAGCAGGGAGCATTTTCCTTGCCCCTATGGGGGACGGGAGTGAGAAAAGGAGCATCCGTTTCCACGAGCATCTTGGAAACGGGAGTGAGTTCTACGATATCTCGCACGTTTTGTGCATTTTTAAAGGTGATGATTCCGTTAAAACCCAGATAGAAGCCTTCTTCCAAGGCAAATTCGGCCAGCTTTTTTCCCGAAGTAAAACTATGGATCACGCCCTTGCGCTTTAAGGACGTGGAAAAATCCCCAAGGATATCCAAGGTGTCCTCATCCGCATCCCTAGAGTGGATGACCACGGGAAGCCCCAACCTTGCGGCGATATCCAATTGTTTGCGAAAAACCTCCCTTTGTTTTTCCCGAGGTGAGTGATCGTAATGATAGTCCAGACCGATTTCTCCAATGGCGACACATTTTTTAAAATTTTTCCCATGACTTTCCACTTCTTCAAGGGCCGTGGGAGTCATCTTTGAGGCCTCGTGGGGATGAATCCCCTGGGTACAATAGAGATCATCAAAGCGTCCGGCCAAATCCCTTACGGTTTTGAAATTATCCGGCTCCACGGAGATGGTGATAAACCTCTCCACCCCGGCTTCCTTTGCCCGGGCGATAATACTTTCCGGCGGAAGGGCCTTGAGGTAGTCCAAATGGAAATGGGTCTCGATAAATGTCATTGTCTTTTTAAGATTTCATCGAAAAGAAGATAGAGTTGCCTCAAGGGAAGGCTTCCCGGAATCTTTTTTCCGTTCACGATGAGAGTGGGCGTCGCACTCACCCCCAGTTTATTTCCCAAATCGAGATGACTCTTGACGAGATCGTGGGTTTCCTTGGAATCCAAACATTCTTGAACTCCCAACTCTTGGGCCTTCTTATCGATCCAAGTCTGAGTGAGTCCCTTTTGAGCGTCAAAAATCTCGTCGTGAACCGTCTCGAATTTGTCCCCAGAACAATGGGCCAAAAAAGAAGCCTGGCAAGCCAAAGGATGGAAGGGGCGATCGATCTTGTCATTGCAATGATGATCCAAAGGGTAAAAAAGATATTGTATATTGATCTTATCCCCATACCTTTTGATGAGATGGGGGATCTTTTCCGCAAAATTCAAACAAGATGGGCATTGAAAGTCCGAAAACTCCGAGAGGCGAAGAGGGGCATCCTTAAAGTTTTCCGTTCCCTTATGGATTTGATGGGGAGAAAAAGGCTCCGGAACCTTTGGCCTTCGCTCAAATTGGGCCATGAGGTTCAAGGCCAAACGATCGTTGGAGGATCGCTTGTCCCTGATGTTGAGACCCAAGGCCCCCAAAACGAAAAGGGCCAGTCCCGCATAGATTCCCAAAATCTTGACGGAGGGAAGGGCCCAGGGAAGACCTTTTTTCCAAAAGAGGAGGGCCACGAGCAAGGAGACCGCCCAATGGCCCATGCAAAAGGGGCACATGGAGCTTAGAAAAAAGAGG
>JAPONP010000146.1 GCA_026713835.1 Bacteriovoracales bacterium | reverse complement strand
CTAAGATCGGGGAGATCGGCAACAAAGCGATTGCGTCCTTCTTTGATCTCAAGATAATCCGGCACGGTATCCCCGTCGGAATCAAGGCTTAAGGGAATGTCCAAAGAATCGTGTTTTACAGAACAGGAGGCAAGCAAGACAAAAAGAAGAGAAAGGATAAAAAATGGCATAGAAAACCCCTTTAAAACGCCTCTTAGGGAGGCGTAATCCAGTGATTATTTGAAGGTTTTTCTTGACTTATGGAGGCATCGTGGCATAATCGGGAAAATAATGAGTAGAGAGCTAAAAATGACGGATTTTGAACCCACCGAAGAGGAATCGAAGGCCCTTGATGAGGAAGTGAAAGAAATGCTTGCAAATGCTAAAACCGTTACGAGGGAAGAAGAGATAGAGGAGTGCCGTGAAGCACTGGACAAGTATTGCAAGCACTTTGGGGCATCCTCTTACGAGGAATTGGTTTGCTGGGCAGATGGAGGTGGCACTCGCAATATTTCGGGAGAAGCGTCTGTTGATATTTTAATAAAATATTCTACGTTCAAAGATGTAAGAATTAAATACGAAGAAGAAGAGCATGGGGAAGAAGCACGGAAGTTGGCTTAACCTTGACCGCTACCTTAAAATCCATCTAAATGTTATAAAAAAATTTGACTGGCTTATAGGCTCGGGGGAACAGTCTTATACAACAAATTCAAAAATAGATCAAAAAAACACCCAAAAAATTGAACTTCATATCAAGTTCAACACTATAAATAACTATCTCATTAAGATTTGGAAAAGAGCAATAATTAACAAAATAAATGGACTTCAGTTGGCAAGGACTGACCTTTTTGGCTATAACTGTTTTAAAAATTCCGATAAAAAGAAGGCCTTACAGTACCATTCTCAACACGAGGATGAATATAAAAAAAATCTTCCTTGGCATAATCGTCCCCATCGCCATGAATTTATCGGAACAACTCAAAAGATCGATGTTTACTCGATTGACCATCGACCTCAAAATGAAAAACTAAACCGCTATACTTGGGAAGAGGGCCACGTCAAACTCCACTTTCTAGGCCACGAAAACTGGCCGCACGTCCATGAATTTCTCCAAGAAGTGAGCGAACTCCCGGATGCCGGTTAATCCAAAACATACTCATAGGCCTTATGGGGGACATGGATAATCTTGCGTCCGTCCTCAGTCTCTTCCTCGTAGGATTCGATTTCATAGATGATGACATTCGCCTCTTTGGCCTTACCTTTGAGGAAAGGCGGTAGCTTCGTTTCGAGTTTAATTCTCTTGAGGTTCTTGGGGCGAAGGATAAAAAATGGCATAGAAAACCCCTTTGAAACGCCTCCTAGAGAGGCGTAATCCAGTGATTATTTGAAGGTTTTTCTTGACTTATGGAGGCATCGTGGCACAATCGAAAAAATGGAGAATCGGGAGCTAGAAATGATGGATTTTGAACCCACCGAAGAAGAGTCAAAAGAAATTAGAGAAGAAGTCAAAAAGGCCTTTGCAAACGCCAAAGTTATCTCCCCTGAAGAAAATATTAAGAAATATCGTGAATTTTTAGACAAGTGCTGTAAGCAATTTAATGTCTCTTCCCATTATGAGCTAATGAGCAAAGCAGATATTGGTGATCTTGATGCTCCTGCCATGATGGCCGTTGATATTGTCGATATCTATACTTTGTTACAAAACTTAGAGAGAAGGATAGAAAAAGAGTGCCATGGGGAAGAAACACGAAAAATGGCTTGACTTCGACCGTTACTTTGATATCCACTTTAATGTTCTTAAAAAATTTGATTGGCTTATCGAGTCGGGTGATCGACTCTACAAAACAGGCCAGGATTTTAATAAATATTTTGCTAAAGAGGTCAACTTGCAGGCAGTTTTCAAGAGTACAAATAAGTATCAAGTAAAAATTTCTAAAACAGCAAAAATAAATACTGAGTCCAATAGAAAAGTGGCAAAAACAACTTCTTTTTCTTACAACTGCATCAGGTTAATGGATGCTAAAAAACTTTTACAATATCATTCGCCCCATTCCATCGAATATAAAAAAAATAACCCTTGGCATAACCACTCCCATCGCCACGAGTTTATCGGAACGACTCAAAAAATTGACGTTTACTCCACAGACCATCGGCCGCAAAATGAAAAACGAAACCGCTATTATTGGAAAGAGGCCCCTATCAATCTCAACTTTTTAGGGCACGAAAACTGGCCGCACGTCCATGAATTTCTCCAAGAAGTGAGCGAACTCCCGGATGCCGGTTAATCCAAAACGTACTCATAGGCCTTATGGGGGGCGTGGATGATCTTGCGCCCGTCCTCAGTCTCTTCCTTGTAGGATTCGATTTCATAGATGATGACATTGGCCTCTTTGGCCTTATCTTTAAGGATAAAAAATGGCATAGAAAACGCCTCCTGGAGAGGCGTAATCCAGTGATTATTTGAAGGCCTTGCTTGACTTATGAAGGCATCGTGGCACAATCGAAAAAATGGAGAATCGGGAGCTAGAAATGATGCATTTTGAACTCAGTGAAAAAGAAGAAAAAGAGGCCCAAGAAGAAATGGAAAAGGCCCTTGCAAATGCCAAAATTGTTACTAGAGAAGAAGAAATGGAAGAGTGCCGTGAGATCTTAGATAAGTATTGTAAACAGTTTAATATTTCTTCATATCTTGAATTATGCCTGAAGGCCGATATTAACGATCTTGATGTGCCGGGAGATATTTCCGTGAAAATTGTAGATGCCTATACTATATGGAGTAGTTTACAAAAAGAGAGCGAAGAAGAAAGCGCACCCTAAGATCGGGGAGATCGGCGACAAAACGCTTGCACCCCTCTTTAATCTCAAGATAGTCCGGCACGATATCCCCGTCGAAATCAAGGCCTAAGGGAATGTCCAAAGAATCGTGTTTTACGGAACACGAGGAGAGAAAAACGAAAAAAAGCATAAAGATAAAAAAGTGCATAGAAAATCCCTTTAAAACGCCTCCTGGAGAGGCGTAATCCAGTGATTATTTGAAGGCCTTGTGGCACAATCGAAAAAATGGAGAACCGGGAGCTAAAAATGATGGATTTTGAACCCACCGAAGAAGAGTCAAAAGAAATTAGAGAAGAAGTCAAAAAGGCCTTTGCAAATGCCCGAGTTGTTACAAGAGAGGAACGGATTAAAGAATGTCGTGAGATACTGGACAAGTATTGCGAGCAATTTGGTGCATCATCTCATTATGAATTACTTTGTTGGGCAGATGGAGAGCGAGATATTCCAGGAGACATATCATGTGAGATTCTTTGGGCCTATGCAGAATTGAACGATGTGAAAATTAAATACGAAGAAGAAGGGCATGGGGAAAAAGCACGGAAATTCGCTTGATTTTGACCGCTATCTTGCAATTCATTTTAATGTCTTAAAAAAATTTAACTGGCTTATCAAATCAGGGTCGCAATCTTATACAGTAGGGCCGGGCCCGGCGTAATCGGTGATTATTTGAAGGTTTTTCTTGACTTATGAAGGCATCGTGGCATAATCGAAAAAATGGAGAATCGGGAGCTAAAAATGACGGATTTTGAACCCACCGAAGAGGAATCGAAGGCCCTTGATGAGGAAGTGAAAGAAATGCTTGCAAATGCTAAAACCGTTACGAGGGAAGAAGCCATCGAGGAGTGCCTTGTCACTCTCAATAAGTATTGTAAGAAATTTAATATCTCCTCTTACCATGAACTGATGAGCAAGGCCGACATTGGTGACCTAGATATTCCCGGAGACATTTCCGCCGATATTGTATGGGCCTATACAAAGTGGTTCAGGCTAGTGAAAGAAAGTGAAGAGGGCCATGAGGAAGAAGCACGGAAGTTGGCTTGATCTTGATCGCTATCTCAAAATTCATCATAAAGTTATTAGAAAATTTAATTGGATTATTAAGTCGGGGGATCAATCATACAAAATTAAATTTAATCCCAGTGAATTTTTTTTGAAGAAGCAGATATCACCATAAGCTTTAAAACCATAAATAATTATCATATCAAAATTTCTAAAACAGCAGAAATCGACATAAAAAAGAAGCAAAAAATAGCGAGAACTGAGTCTTTTTCTTATAACTGTTTCAACGGCAAAGAAAAGAAAAGGTTTTTACAATACCACTCCTCTCATCCGGGAGCATACTCTGAAAGCATCCCTTGGCATTACAGACCCCATCGCCATAAATTTGACGGAACGATTCAAAAAATTGACGTTTATTCCACTGACTATCGATCACAGCATGAAAAACGAAACCGTTACTATTGGGCCGAAGGTTCCGTCAAACTCAACTTTCTAGGCCACGAAAACTGGCCGCACATCCATGAATTTCTCCAAGAAGTGAGTGAACTCCCCAAAACCGCCCTTTAATCCAAAACGTACTCATAGGCCTTGTGGGGGGCGTGGATGATCTTGCGCCCGTCCTCAGTCTCTTCCTCGTAGGATTCGATTTCATAGATGATGACATTGGCCTCTTTGGCCTTGCCCTTGAGGAAAGGAGGTAGCTTGGTTTCGAGTTTGATTCTTTTAAGATTTTTGGGGCGAAGGAGCTTGATTTTCGTTTGGATATTCTCTTTTGGACGAAGAAAGGTTTGGGGAGTTTTGTTTTCAGGGTCTTCCTCCCAAAGATACTCCCCTGCCAAAAGACCGAGATAGGCCGCTGCGCCCGCTCCCACCACAAGCCCTAGATTTTGGTTGAGCTTATCCGAGGGGGCATTAGGGGAAAATTCCCCTCCCATGCGCTCCCCCCATTTTCCGCCCACCATTCCTCCGACAACGGCACCCAGGAGCTTTTGACGTTTGAGGGTTGAGCATGAGGAAAGAAATAAAATCAAAATGACAAGTGAAACTTTCACGGCATAAACCTCTTTTGAAAATAGATGAGAACGGGGGTTTGGCCCTTGATGTGGATGATCGTCTTTGCCCTCTCTCCTTTTCTTTTTCGTATGAGTGACGTGATCTCGCCAACGGCCTTTTTCATTCCCCTAAGACGGCCAAGGCCTTCCAAAACATCGGCCGAAAATTCGGCCGCTAGACTATGGTCGTCCCCCGTATAAACCTCTCCCCTAAGGCCTGCAAGGCCCTCTAAAGTCAAAATTTGGGCCTTAACGGGATATTCCCGTCCGCTTATAAGGAGTGTCCGGCAATCGACCAAAACCCTCTCCTTTTCGGCCATACCACTACAGGCCAAGCGACTCCCTTTGGGAAGATTCCCCTTGCCTAGGGTTTCGACGACGATGGGTGAATCCAATCGGGTTGAAAGAATCGGAGTGAGAAGCCGCCCCTTGAGGGCGCTTCCCGTCGGCACGTCGTATTCCAACGTAAGATCCTCAAATTTCGCCCGATTTTGACTCTCATACAAAAGGCCTTTGATCCGTGCGTTTTGCCTCTCGATGGACGACAAAATATCCCGTCCCTTTGAGCGAAAAGGAGCGGCCTTATTTTGGTATCGCTTCGATTTTGGAAGAATATGAATCGAACCGAAGGCCAAAAGGGAAACGGCAACTCCTGCGAGAATGACACATCGTGAAAGATTTTTCATCTCACCTCCTTTCCCTCAATGGAAAGGTAAGCATTTTTGGGGTAATAAAAGATTTTCTCCGAGACATTCACCCCATTGATGCGAAGATGCGCTCGTTTGCCCCTTTCCACCTTGAGGGAGTTCTTTCCTTCAAGGACTCGGTAACGATCGGTTTTAAACTTTAGGGTGTAGAACTTCTCCACATTCCCCTTTCTCAGACGATATAAGGCCGTAATCTTTTTAGGAGTACTCTTGAGGCGAAACTGATAGCTATGATTCTTGTCGATCACCACCAAAAATTCATCGAACTCCTTTTTCTTGGGGCGAACCATCAAAATCTTTTTGTTCTTGGAAAGATAACTCTCAAAATCGATGGCCTTGCCGATGGAAAAATACTCAATGCCCTCGGCAAACTCCAAAGTCGTGGGTTGCTCCGATGTCAAAAGAAGTACGGTGGTGACATTGACCAGCATGGCGATGCTCATAAGGCCTCCCCGGTGAGTTCATTTGAAGTGATCTCGTCAATGCGAACGACGATGCGCCCGTAGATGTGTGTTCTCGAATCGGAATCTTTGAACTTAAAAGCAAAGAAACGATCCCCTCTCTTTTCCGTTAAGATCACCGCACAATCGCCTTTGGAATCGTTTTTCACTACATCGAAAATCTTTTCACCTCCGATAAAGTCAAAAAACCCGTAATCTCCCTCTCTCATCTTTTCGAGAAGGGAATCGTGAAAGAGTGCCGGAGACGCCTTCTTTTGCAAAATGCTTTTCATGGCCAAGTAGCACGTTTTTTTAAGAGATGCCCTTTCCTCTAGTTCGGGAAAATCTTTAAAGTAGAGGTGGGGATGTTGAAAAAAAAAGAGGATAAGAGTCACGGCCTGGGCAAAAAGGGAGAGAAGTGAGAGAAGTGAGAGAAGGCCGGCAGAAACTTTAAAATCTTTGCTTCTTTCAAAGACTCGTTCGGGTGTACTCATCATTTTGTCCTTTTTTGGAGGTTTTCTTTGATTTTTTCTTAGATTTTTCCGAGGATTTTTCCGGGGATTCTTCTTCAAGGGTTTCTTGGGAGAGGCCCAAAAGCATCGATCGCTTGAGGTTTCTTTCGAGAAAATCCTCGTTTGCCTTCTTCGCTCTCGGCACTATCCTTTTCCCGACGGCCGAATGGGCAAGGGTGGGATTGGAGGGCCTTGATCGTACGATCTTTTCCTTGGCCCTCGCTTGCCTTTGAGACCCCTTTTTAATCGGTGATGAAAGGCCCCTGCTACTCCTACCCGGTGTCTTTTCTTTTTCGGCCTTGGATATCTCTCGGTCAATATCCCTTCTCATGCCGTATTTTTTGGGATGGCCGCCGGCCGTCTCAATTGCACGGGCCTTCTCTTCAATGGAAAAACTCTTGAGATCGAGCTTATTTTTCCTCGACTTGCCGATGAGTTGCAAGGCCCTCTTCGAGAGCTTTCTCTCATTTCTTTTTGGCCTACTCCACGGTAGAGTTGAGCAGAGTCTTTCTTTAAGAGACGGGCGTTTTTTATTTTTTCCGTAGAGAGGATTTAAAGGAGAGGTATCCCGGTTTTTCGACGAGCGAAAGAGATTGACGGCCTTCTTTTTCGAACCTCTAAAAATCCACCCCACCCCCTTAGAGGGGGCACTCACGATAAATCTCGCCAGAGGGCGAAGTCCCGTGAGCGTCATCATCGAAGCGGCCAGGACTTGGACAACTTTGTTTCCCACCATGGCACTTCCCCTGCCGTCCAATAAGGCCCCGGCAAAACTCGGGGCAAAGAGCAGCAAGATCCCACCCACTAAAAGCTGCACAAGGCCTCGGATCGTTTCGGAAAAGGTATAGTCCGATGAACTCGGCCTAGCGTTGATCGTGTTGTCCAAAACTATCAAGATCACCGCAATCACCAACGGGGCCAAGATAAGGGAGATATAGGTTTTAAGGGCCCCTTGCAGGGATCCCGAGGTAGGGGGAAAAATAAAGCAAACGGCCTGCACGGAAAGAAAAACGTAGAGGAGATAAAAGGTCGTGGTGTAGATGATTTTGAGAATAAAAAAAATCATATAGACCAAAAGCCAAATGGCGGTGGCGATCTTGTCGCTCCACTCCACTTTGGACATAATAAGCAAGCGGTTCCACCAAGACAGTTCTCCTTTTTTCTTTTCGGCCATTTTCTTTTCTCTCAAGACCAGCTCTTTTTTGGCCGTCTCCCGTGCGTTTTTAAAACCTTTGACGAAGTAGTTGTTTTTGCTATTTTTTTTGAGAATGTTTTCGGAAACCGTAAAGCTGATTTTGATGCTTTCCAAAAGAAATCGCTCATAGCAGGCCAAAACGAGCAGACAGAGCAACGTTCTAAGGATGAGTTCCCGGTAGCGATTTCCCGTGAAAAACTCCCATAATGCTCCCAAAACAAAGATCACCCCGATAAAAAGTTGGGATAGTCTCATCATTTGCCCGGAAACGGCCGCCAGTTCGGGACTGTGGGAGAAAAGAAGGCCGTAGAAAAGATTGTCTTTGAGAGCAGCGGATAAATCCATGGGGACTCCTATTGATTTTTCTTTGTCCTTTCCATCCGGTAAAACTCACGCCTTAAAAGTTCCTTCTTGGCCGCTCGTTCCCTCTCCAGTGCCCGGATTTCATTTTGGATGGAGAGGAGCTTGGTCTGTTGATTGGCCTTATTTTTGAGATCCACCAGGTGTTTATTGGAGTAGGCGTTGATTTGGGCATTGACCTTTTGTACGTTGCCGACGGTTGTCACTTTATGGGCCCTTTTTATTTGCAACTCGGCCAGCATTTTTTCCTTGATGATCTTAAGATCGTCTTTGTCTAAGGCCTTGGAGATATTTTGATTCTGCACTCTCAAAACGCCGTATCTCACCATCAAATCCTCAAGCTCGGTGAGGCCATGCTTGAGGTTTCTTAGCGACCGATTGAGTTCTCCCAAGTTTTTAATCTTTGTGGATTTGAGGGTGGAGAGGTCTTCTACAAGAAAGGCGATCCTTTGGGCCCTATACCAGTGGTCGACGACGATTTCGTTATACTTTTGAATACTCCCCGTAAGCTTTTGGGCGTTGGTGACAAGCCTTTCCAATTCATTGAGCTGGGCCGCCGTGGTCGTCGCCAACTCGATCAAAAGGGCCGTGTCGCTATCGGGGGCAAAAAACGATGAGCCGACACCGATTCTAACGGGAAGAATGAATATGAGGATCAGAAGAAATTTGGCCATATTTTAGCTCCGTCCATCTTTGGATTAAAGTTTTATAGTCAAAATGTTCTTGAAACCTTGAGATGAAGCGATCGATTTTCTTTCTGTCTTCAAAACTTGAGGTGAATCTTTCGTGTTCTAGGGGCGTGGGGTAAAAGCGCAGGGTTTTGCGATGAGAGGGACTTTTGAGGTAAAATTCCGAGTATTGTCCTTTAACTGAACTCAAGGACTCAATGCGTTCGAGATCGTGTTCCCCCAGGTATTCATTTTGCTTTTTGGGTGCAGAGAAAAAGATTTTGAAATAAGTGTTTTCGGCGATGATTTTTCCAAGGTCGCTTTTTAAAAGATCATCGAAGCACTGGGTGACGGCCATGCAACCAATACCCAGTGCCCTTGAGGTTCTAAAGAACTCGCCGAGATGGGCGATATCGTGTTGAAGTCCAAACCAACACTCCTCAAAAACAAAAATCTTACGCCCTTTGAGACTTTTGACGTATTCGGTAAGATAGATGAAAAGGGGGCGCAGAAACTCGTCCGGGTATTTTCCCGTATCCACATAGGTGATCCGGGATATTGTACGCTTCTTATCGGTAAAGAGTTTTTTATGGGCCTCAAAATAAAGGGAGAAATGCTCGATCTTTTTATCGAGAAGGGAAAAAAGGGATGCCGTATCGTCGATTTGGGAGATATTGTCTTTGAGGATCTTGAAGAGAAGACACTTTTGTCTGTGGGAGAACTCCCCTTCGGGAATAAAACCCATGAGAAATTCCGTGAGAAACCCGGCATTTTTAAATTGCAAAGGGTTGAGCCTTCCCTCAAAGACGGTCCCCCCGTGATATTCGGCCAAGCGGGAAAAGGTTTCTCCTCTGTCGATAATCACCGCTTTGACATCGTTTTCCAGGTGATGATCCACAATCTTTTGGGCCAAAAAGCTCTTGCCCGACCCGCTATGCCCCACTATCGCCGTATTAAAATTGGCCCCGGCGAAGTTGTCGAAAAAAACCTCTCCGTCACTGACCGAGTGAAATAAAAGGCCGCTTTCGTGGACACTATCCCCCGAAAGCGGCATAAGGCCCAATAAGTAGCAGGAGGGGACTACGGTAGGGCCTTTAAAGGTTGGGGGCATCCCCGGAATAAAATTGAGGAAGGCCTCGGATAGACCGATATCTTCGATTTTGACACATCCTTTGCTATGCTTAAAAAAGGTGAGAAGAGCGTTTGTTTGAGAGGCGAGTTCTGCTTGCGTATCGGACAATACCCAAAACCAAAACTCCACCTCGAAAAGTCCCTCCGTTCCGAGTTGGATCTCTGAATAGAGGGATTCGGCCTGGGATTCTCCTTCCTCCGATTTGTAGTTGGAAAACTCCCCGGAATTATCCGACCTAAAGACTTTGCGTTTGCGATCGAGCAAAGAGGAGGCCTTATGGGAAGGAATCCGTCGTATGCTCATAAAGTAGTCGCCCACTTGGTTGAAATGCCCGTGGGAGACGATCTCCCGAGGAAACTCCGTCAAGCGGAGAAAACGCAGGTACTTGCCGCCGAGTTTGAGATGATCTCCCCGGTTGATGACATTGGAGGAAGTGATCTCTTCTCCCAATAGCTCCTTCAAGAGGGAGCGAGCGGGTGCGGTCTCGGGCGACAATGAGAGTTCCGGGTTATTGGAATTGAGATAGACTCTTCCTTTTTTGTAGTAGATTCTAAGGTGATCCTCCTCCCCCATACCGAGCAAATCTTGGGTGATGCTTTCGTAGTAACGATCAACGCTTTCCGGCGTGAGGTGTTCAACGTCTGTCAAAACGAGTTCTTTTGTTGTCGGGCCGTTAGCGAGTGGAATTTGCATCGTCTTGCTCCCATTCAAAGTGATTGATCTTGGTCAAAAAATAGT
>JAPONP010000145.1 GCA_026713835.1 Bacteriovoracales bacterium | reverse complement strand
TCGACTGCCTCGTCGCTTCCCTGCGACGTGCAGGAAGCACGCCTCGGTCGCTCCTCGTTGCCTCCTACCAATCTTATCCGGGTGGAGAACAGTTACCTTGCCTTTATTACAGTTTTTGCTAGAGGTGCGAGCAGTTACGATGCTAGTGAGATCGATCCCCCTTCTCTTTTTGGCCTCATGGCTTTTTTCTTCCTTGGCCTTCGGGGCCAAAGAGGCCCAAACGTCGCCTCTTATGAATGAGGTCATCATTCCCTTTTTGGAAAAATACGGGAAAGAGTCGGAGGCACAGACACCGAATGCCAAAGCCTTGGAGCTTTTAAGAGAGATGAAGGTCATCGCAGGCTATGCCTCCACCTTGGACAAGGCCTCTTTCAATCACGAACTCATCATTCCCCTCCAAGAGCTTTATCTGGAAAGGCCGGATTGGCGACCCTCCATCATGGATTTGGCCGTGATCATAGAGGGCACCGTGGAGAAGGAACTTATGGAGGAGAGTGCCAAGAGTTGGTATGGAAAAACCCTCGATCGCTCTCTTTGGGCGGGAGGATTGTATGTGACGGCCCATACATTGGGAACGGCCACGTCAAAAACCAGGCTGGGGCGCAAGCTCTGGGAGCTTGGGAAGAGAAAAGTGGGGGAGATGCTCAGGAAAAGAGGGGTGAAGGAGGGCTCCGTTCGTGGTCTCGTCGCTCCGGGAAAGGGGAAGATCGTGAAAGGTTCCCGTGGTGCGCCCAAAGTCTCCCGCAAGGCCTTCGATAGGTGGAGTTCATTTTCCCTAGGGCTTGGGGCCTCTACGGGAGTGGGGCTGATTTGGGGAGGTGCCGAGGGGGTCTATCACGAGATGAGTATGGCCAGATTTTCTCCCCGCAAGGCCTTGACGGCGGCCAACCGTTACCTCGTCTTTCAACACTCCTTTTTGGCCTGTCGGGTTTTGGCCAAGGCCCGCACGTTGGCCCAAGATGAAAAAGAGTGGGAGAGAAAAGGTCTTGGTCTTCCCGAGGATAGATTGGGCCAAAGGCAAAAGACGTTGACGGAAATAAAAGATCTTTTAAATGAGATTGAGGAAGAACTCAACATCATATCCCCGTTGGAGCCGGAACTCGGTGGTGGACTTGAGATCTCATGGCAAGATTGGGGAGAGGGGCCTGAGGAAAGTCCCTTGGAGAGTTTTTGGGAAGACGACGGAGAAGCCGAAGTCTGTCAACTCAAAGAGGAGGAAATCGCTTTGGCCATCCCACCGGTTTTGTGGCAAGTCGGGGAGGCCAAAAAAATTCTAACCCCTCTTTTTGATCGCTATTTGCCCGTTAACGACGAGGTTGAGGGGGAATCCTATTCACATATCGATATAGGACTTAAGTAGCTTGGCCCTAGAGGGGTGGCGCAATTTGCGCAAAGCCTTGGCTTCGATTTGACGGATTCGTTCTCTGGTGACGAAAAAATCTTGTCCCACTTCTTCGAGGGTGTGGTCGGATTTTTCCCCAATGCCAAATCTCATGCGCAAAACCTTTTCTTCCCTAGGGGAAAGGGTGGAGAGAATGGAGCGGGTCTGTTCCGAGAGGGTGACGCTCATCACGGCATCTTGGGGAGAGATGATCTTCTTATCTTCGATAAAGTCTCCCAGGGAACTGTCCTCTTCTTCCCCTATAGGGGTTTCCAGGGAGATGGGCTCTTTAGAAATTTTGAGAACCTTTTTGACTTTGTCCACGGGAATTTCCATCTTTTTGGCGATCTCTTCCGGGGAGGGTTCCCGGCCAAATTCTTGGATGAGTTGGCGGGACACTCGGATGAGCTTGTTGATGGTTTCGATCATGTGGACGGGAATACGGATGGTTCGGGCCTGGTCGGCGATGGCCCTGGTGATCGCCTGGCGAATCCACCAAGTGGCATAGGTGGAAAATTTATAGCCTCTTCGATATTCAAATTTATCGACGGCTTTCATAAGACCGATATTGCCCTCTTGAATGAGATCGAGAAATTGAAGTCCGCGGTTGGTGTATTTTTTGGCGATGGAAACCACTAAGCGAAGGTTGGCTTCCACGAGACGGGCCTTGGCCAAATCGGCCTTTTCCTCTCCTTTCTCGATGACCTTATAGACCTTTTCCAGGGCCTTAAAACTCATCCCACATTCGATGGAGAGTCGATGGAGTTTTCGAACCACGTCGTCTTGAGTCCGAACCATCTGTTCGATCTTGGCATCCGTCGTAAAGAGGTTCTTGGCCAATGACCTTTTGAAGTTATCGTCGTTGGCAATTTTTGTGTGGAGTTTTTGATAGGCCTTGAGGTCTTTGACCTCCAAGAATTTGAACACCTTATTTTGCTGGTCGAAAAGATCGATGAATTTGGTGTAATACCTTTTCACGGGGTCCACAAAGCTATTGATGATCTTTCGATTAAAGGTGAGATCGGCCAAGGTCTCTCTCATTTCGTCGAATTGCTTTTCTTGGGCCTTGGTCAATTTTTTGATGGTGGCGTCTTCATTTTCCACATCGGAGAGGAGTTGCGCGAGCTTGTCACAGGTTTCGATAATCAAATTTTTGGTTTTGCGGATTTGATCTTTTGATGAATTTTCATCGAGTCCCCGGATGAGATCTTTAACGAACTCCTCTTGATTGTCGGCCAGGTCGATCTTTTCCTTGAGCTTGATGATCTCTCGGATGGCGTGGGAGGAAACGAGGGTGGAGATGATGATTTCCCGTTCCCCCTCTTCGATTTCCTTGGCAATGCTCACCTCTCCTTCCCGAGTCAAAAGATCCACGGAGCCCATCTTTTTGAGGTAGAGCTTGACGGGATCCGTTGAAGAGGTGTGGAGTTCGATCTTTTCATCGGAGGAAAGGGCCTCTTCGATGATTTCCGTACCGTCGAGTTTGATACCGTCTTGATCCTCTCCTTCAAATTCGTCCGAAGCCGTTTGAATATCGATTTGGGCCTGAACTAATTTGAAGAGGATGGAGTCCACGGATTTTGGATCCACGATACCGGCGGGGATGGCGTCGTGGATGTCTTCCGGTGTGAGAAAATTTTGTCCTTTTCCTTTCTTGAGGAGTTTGGAAAAGTTTTTTGAATTGAAAAATGTTTTAGCTGTTGTGGACATTTACCGTTCCCTCGTGGTGACCCTATCGCAATCGTTGCAACTTATTGCGGTCTTGTTCAATCTTATTGATTCGGGCCAAATACTCTTTGCTTTCGAGATCCGTCTCATGCTCTTGATTTTTCTTTTTCAATTCATCCCTCTCTTGGATGAGGCGTTCCCTTTCGAGTCTTCTGGTCAGATCATTCATTGTTCGCTCTGCCCTTTCATCCCGTGTCTCATCATCCAGTCCCCAGAATACACAATTGGCGATGCCCTCTACAAGGGTCTTGATCACAAGGGGATCAAGACCCTCTCTTTGGAGCATTTCCGGGGCCATTTTGCGGTAGGCCCCCTCATCTAGCTCCAAGTAGGCGTTTTTTAAGAGCCCAAATGACCTTTTTACCTCAGAATGGGACGCATATTCAAGGAGGTTTTCCGCTTTTTTGGAGGGAAGGCAGTCTGGGTGCAGTGCAAAAAAGCGAAGGAGGGTGCGATCGATCTTGGAAAGGGGCCTTGGGAGGGGGTGATCCGAAGGAGGAGGCGACGACCCCTCATCCTCAAAATCTGCGGTGGGCCCATCGGGGGGAGGGGGTGCGGGGAGGGGGCGAGAGGAGGGTTTCGCCGAGGAGAGGCGTTCTTCGTAGATCGAGAGTATTTGCTCCTTGGTGGATTGAAGTTTCAATCTTTGGGCCGCATTCAAGATTCTTTCCGTGGCCGAAAGGGATTTTTTCAAGGGTTTTACCAGGTCAAAAACCCCACCGAGAAGGGCCAGTTTTCGATCCATATTTTTGGGGACATCCTTGCCCAAGGTTTTTTCCACGAGGGTGTCCAAAAAGGTGGGGGCCTTTTCGATCCTTTCCATCAAATCAATTCGGGACCCGGCGAGGAGAAACTCATCCGGATCCTTGTGGGGAGTGTAGTCCAAATCCCGGGGGAGAAGACCCTCTTCGAGAAAGAGGTCATTGGCCCTCACCTTGGCCTTATGGCCTGCGGGATCGGAGTCCAGGCCCAGGAGGATATCCTTGGCCATTCTGGAAAGGGTCTTCACGGAGGAGGCCCCGGCGGCCACTCCCATGACGGCCACCACGTTGGGAAAGCCGTTTTGGGCGAGGGACAGGCAATCCATATAGCCTTCCACCAGGATCGCCTGGGACTTATCCCTTATGCTTTGCTTGGCCAAATGCAGACCGTAGAGGACATTTTTTTTATTGAAGAGAAAGGATTCCTTGGAGTTGATGTATTTTCCCTTTTGATGGGAGAGGACGGCCCTGGAGCCAAATCCTATGGGGTTGCCCCACGGGTCTTTTATGGGAAACATAATTCGGTTTTGAAAGGTGTCGTAGAACTTTTCGGAGACCTTCTTGTCCCTTTGAATAAGGCCTATTTCCAAAGCGGTTTGAAGGATCTTTTTCCCGTCCTCTTCGGGAAGGGAGAGGATGTATTTGACCAAGACATTATCCCCCGGAGCATAGCCTAGGGCAAAGCGGGTCACGGTGTCTTGGGAAAGGCCTCTTTTTTCCATAAATGTGAAAAAAGGGGGGTATCGGTTGGATTGTCCACATCGGCAAAAGATCTTGAGGGCGGCCTTATTGAGCCTCAGGGCGCGGTCGTATTTGGGGTGGGAGGATTTGGAGGATTTGAGACTTTCCGTCGAGAGGTTAAATTTTTCCGCAATGTCGATCATGGCCTCTTTGAAGGGGATGTTTTTGTATTTTTGCACAAAGCTCAAGACATCTCCTCCCACCTCACAGGAAAAGCATTTAAAGATTCCCATGGAATCATTGACGTTGAGGCTTGGATTTTTATCTTGGTGGAACGGGCACAGAGCGGTGTGATGGCGCCCTCGGCGTTTGAGAGAGATATAGTGCCCTATGATCTCCGAGGCGGGGATGGATTTGATTTGGGTGAGAAGATCCGAACTCATCTAGGCCCCCCGGTTTCTTTCTTTTGGAGGACGAAGGCCTTGATGGGTACTTTTTGGGCCAGAAAGATTTTTTCAAATTTTGTGACGTAATCCGTTAAAAAATGCCCGAGGTGTTCGTTCCAAAGGTCGTTTGTTTGGAGCGTGACAACCCATCTGGGATCGTTTTCAAAATGGGCCACCATCCACGAGGCGTAGTGGTCATGATCGGTTTTGATAAAAAACTTTCCTCCCGGCTTTAAAACCCGGTGGACGCTTTCGAGAAGGGGAGATTGAAACAGGCGTTTTTTGCGCTGTCTTTTCTTCGGCCAAGGATCGGGAAAGAAAAAAAAGACGTCGTCCACCTCCTTTGGCCCAAAGATAAAGTGCAGCCTTTCTCCACGGGCCCTGAGGTAGCGGATATTGGTCAGATTCATGCGGTGGATTCTCTTGGCCAATTGCCAACTCCTTTTGAAGCGGTAGTCAAGTCCCACGAAATTGATGGCGGGGTGATCCCGGCAATAATCCAACATGAAATGACCAAAGCCCGTGCCGATCTCTGCGGCGATGGGGTGATCGTTTTGGAAGACCTCTTTGTTCCACTTCCCCGAAAATGTTTCGGCTTCCCGATCCCTCATGACGAAGTGGGCGTAGTTTTCCAATTTGTCGTGATAGGGGTTTCGGTGGCGGTACTCAAAATCTTTTTTAAGGGTGTAGCTCGTCTCCATGGAAGGGAAAAGGTAGCGAAAAAGACCTTGCGTGTCAAGCGAGAGGGGGGCGATTTTCAGAATCCTTCTTAGGGACGCGAGGGGTTGGCCTGGAGGGGGAAAGGGTCTGATCTCGACTCGGGGAAGGAAGGAGGAAGCATTTATCCCTTAGAAAGGAGAGGAGATGAACCGCCGCAAGGGAGAGTCCATTTCGTTCGAGATAGGCGATGGAGATTTCATTGATGAGGGCCTTTTTTTGTCCCGGAAAGATGTGGAGGGCCAGTCCCCGACTCCGAATCTTATGGATCATGTGGTGGGAGAGGATGCCCACCCCAAGGCCTTCCGTGATGAGCTTGGCCACGCCCTCGATATTCATCAAGACGGCCCTTATTTTAAGCCTCATGGAGCTAAATCCATAGTGGTGCTTGAACCAACTGTTGAGCATGGATTCATCCTTTTTGTATTTGATGTAGTTGAGATCCTCGAAGTGTTTTTTGAGGGACTTTTTTTTGATATTTTCCATATCGGATGTGGACATAAAAGGGGGCAGGTTTTGGGAACATAGATGAAGTTCTTCGTCGTAGATATGGGCCCTTTTGATGGTGGGGTCCAAAGGGAAATCGTCCACGATGGCCATATCCAGGTCTCCTGCGAGAAGACGCTCTTCCATGTCGGAGCCAAAGCCGTAGAAGATGGAAAAATCCACATCCGGGTGGGCCTTACCAAATTTTCCAAGGAGGGGGAGGATGATATTGTTGCCAAAGTCGATGGGGAGTCCTATGGAGACGGTTCCCTGAAGTCGATCCTTTTGGGAATTGAGTTCGAGAAGGGCGTTTTCGATCCCGAGCAGGGCTTCCAAGGATTTGAGGTAGAGCTGTTTGCCATCATCCGTTGGGATCAGACGGTGTTTGAAGCGGTCGAAAAGCCTCACCTGCAAGACCTCTTCGAGATGTTTGATATGTTGGCTGATCCCCGATTGGGTGAGGAAGAGTTCGTTGGCCGCTTTGGTCATGGAGCGGTTTTTATAGACACATTCAAAAATTCTAAGATGGTTGAGGTTGATTTTATCGATAAGCATGGTCAGGATGGGTTGACAACGGCCTTCCCCTTGACGGGTTTTCTTTGGGGGTAATATGATGATTCGCCACTATTGTCAACTTTGCTCTTTTGCGCCGAGGCGCTAAGGGCCCAAACCCCCGTGAGGTCGCTTTGAGCGCATTGGATGTAGATGTAAGAGAGATTCCCAAAGTTGAGTTGCACCGCCATCTGGAAATGTCCATTCGCCACGAGACCGTTCGGGAATTGGCCCCCCAAATGGGATTTGACCTTCCGAGTGACGAGGCCTTTAGAAAGCAATTTCTCGTCACGAGTCCCCTCGAAGATTTGGAAAGCGTTCTCCAGTGTTTTCTCAACAACCAAAAACTTCTCTTTAGCTCCGAGGTTCTGGAGCGTATTACCTACGAGACCGTTGAAGATGCCTGGAGGGAAGGAACCAGAATTTTGGAACTGAGATATTCCCCGACCTTTATTCGCGACGGTGGAGGTCTTGCGGACTTCGATCGGATTCACCAAGCGGTTTGCGACGGTCTTGCGAGGGCCGAAAAGGATTTTCCCGTCGCCGTAGGCTTGATCTGTACCATACAGCGAATCCTTCCCCTCAAAGAGGGGCGATATGTGGCCGATTTTGCCATGGCCAACGGGGATTCGTTTATAGGCCTTGATTTGGCCGACAATGAGGTGGGCCATCCCCCAAGACTCTTTTCTCCCTTCTTTCAAAAGGCCCGGGGAAAGGGTCTTGGCATTACGGCCCATGCGGGAGAGGCCGATATTCCCGAAGCCCCGGGATACGTTCGGGAGGCCATGGACTATCTGGGCGCCCAAAGGATTGGCCACGGGGTTCAAATCCATAGGGATCCCAAGATCATGGATGAGGTCAAGTCCAAGGGTATCGTCCTCGAACTTTGCGTGACCAGCAATTGGCTCACGAGGGCCGTTCCCATGAGGGAGTCCCATCCCTTTCGTCACCTTTTTGATTATGGGATCAACACCACCATCAACTCCGACGATCCGGGAGTTTTTGATATCGATCTTTCGGGAGAATATCAACTCTTGGTGGATCACCAACATTTCAGTGAGGACGAACTCAATCGATGTAACGATATCGCCGCATGGGCCAGTTTCATCCCTCTCGAAAAAAAGCAAAAGGTCTGGCCTCGTCCCATCGAGGACATCTCAAAAATAATGTCGTGAATGTCGCAACCATCCCCGTCGTCATTGCCAAAAAAATTTTCCCTCTAAGGGATTGGGCCCTCTTTTTTAAGGATCGTAAGGTCTTTTGCGAAGACCTTGACAGGGAAAGGGACGTTTTGGAGGAAGGATTGTTTCTCTACGTTTCGGACGATCTTTTCGTCCACTATCATTGGGAAAGATTATTGCAGGCAAGACCCATGGAAGAGGCCGATCTCTTCGTTTATGGGGACGGGCGAGGGCGTTTTTCTCTTTCACCTTCAGGGGATTTTTCTATTCGCAAAATCCCCCGGGAAGAACACGTGGATGGACTTCATTTTGCAGGGATTTCACTTCTAAGGGATATGAAGGGAAGGGGAACCCGAAGGGCCGTCTTGGCCGAAAGAAAATGGGAAAAAAAGAAGGGGGCCTTTTTTTTGGATCGTGACGGCATCCTCGTCGAGGGGGCCTTTTACAGTGCCACCTACGGGGAAATTGTCCCCAAGAAGGATTTTCTTACAGCTTTTTCCAAGTTGGTCCACGAAAACACTTTCGTCTTCGTAGTGAGCAACCAATCGGGAGTGGGGCGAGGCCTTTTTTCCGAGGGCGAGGTTCGAGAACTCCATCAGCGCTTAGAGCAAGATTTTAAAACATTTGGCCTTTCCATTACGGAGTGGGCCTTTTGCCCTTACCACAAAACCTTTGGGAAAGGAGAGTTTCAAAAGGATTCGTTTTCAAGAAAGCCCTACCCCGGAATGGTTCTTCATTTTTGTGAGAAATACCCCATCGATTTGAATGAAAGTTGGATGATTGGGGATCGCGTGACCGATGATCTCTTCCTCCCCCAACTCAAAACCCTTCATCTCAAATCCACGGAGAGTTTGGCCAAGGCCACATCTGCCGTCTTTGCTTCTTCGCAAGATCTCGTGGATCATATTCGTTCTTATGGGAAAAATCGGTAACTGCTCACCCCCCGGCAATCTTGGCAGTCGACGGCCTCGTCGCTTCCCTGCGACGTGCAGGAAGCACGCCTCGGTCGCTCCTCGTTGCCTCCTACCAATCTTATCCGGGTGGAGAACAGTTACCTTGCCTTTATTACAGTTTTTGCTAGAGGTGCGAGCAGTTAAAATCGTATCTAAAGGCTTTCTCAGGAAGAGATTTCTTTCATTTTGATCTCTATTTGAAAGACGATACAGTCTTGGAGAAGTTGATCGGCTTTCTTGGAAACTTTGGCGATAAGCTCGATTTGATTGATGACCCTACCCCCGACTTGGTCTTTGCAACGCTTATGATCGTGTTTTCTCCCAAAAAGAGAAAATCTGGCCACACCCCCATGGCGATTTGTTTTGAGATTGGACTTGATCTTATAAGTATCATCGAGCCAAGCATCATCTTCGAGAAGTTCTATAGCGAATACCTTGATCTTTTTATTCGATATAAAATGAAACTTTCTATCTATTGTTATAGGGCTGCGATCTAAAACGATGGAGGCCAACACTTCCCTACTTTCCGCATCTTTAATTCCTAACTTTATGAGATCGTTGGTATCTATCCTAAGATCACTTCTCAAAATAGCACTCTCCGGTATGGCCATGACGGGTATAATCGAAAGGACACCTTCATAAGCATAAATTTGCTTCGTTGACTGAAGCGTTCGATAGGCCTTCCTTTTTCCCGACATTGAGCAAGAGATGGAAAGAAATCCTACCAAGATAAAAATGAAAAGTTTTTGAAATGAAATCACGATGGACTCTCCTTGAATAGCATCCTCTTTAAATGGTGACGGGCCCTAGTATTTGACCTTTTTTTTAAGCCCGAGGGCCTTGTCGGTCACTTCAAAATGATCCCGGTCAAATCGAAAGGAAGCGTATTCGATAACGTCTTGTTTTTTCCCTTTGATATATCGCACTCGGTAGGGGAACTTGCCGTAAAACTTTTTCTGACTTGGACTATAGACGACGGCATTGAAGATTTCGGCTATTTCGGAAGTTCCCAAGGAGTCGGAATAATAGACCAAGAGTTGGATATTTTTTCCTCTGATTTTTTCGATTCCCAAAAAAGAGGCCCATTCCCCAACCACATCGTCGAGAGGATAACGCAGTTTGCGATCCTTTTTATTGACGAGAAAGAAGGCCTTGCCGATGCGAGTGACTTTCCAATCCTTATTGGGTTCGTAACGTGGCCCGGAAAGGGAGGGGAGGGAGAACATAATCAGGAAAAGGAGGAGAAATGATCTTTTCATAAAAAATCCAAATGGGTTGACCGACCCTACTCTTGGGTATCGGCCTTATTCCATCATTTTACTCCAAAGTGTGTCATTTTAGGGAATAGGCAGTTTTTGACGGTTTTGGAAGGGGTTTTTTGCCTTCTTTTCACTACTTATTTGGAACCATTTAAGCATTTTCTTCCTCTTTGTTTACTCCCCGTGTCTTTTTCGTCAAGAGGAATCGGAAAACGCCGACAAGAAGAGAAATGCTATAGAAAACAAAGGGATCGGCATGGAAAAAAGAGTCAAAAAAACGGAGGTCTTATACCAAAAAATTGGACCTTTGTGGTACGCCTTTTGTGAAATAGGGGGTGAAGTTCTCTACGCTCCGTTACCGGCCGGGATCGATCCCCACCATAGTCAATTCGATATCTTCCAGGTCATAGAAGAGCATTTAAAAGAAACCAATCGATCCACCGATCTCAAGCTCAAAGAGCCTGCGCCCTGATCGTGGGGGCGCCTAAGTATAGACAAAGGCTTTTCCCTTCCAAAAACACTTCTGTCAAGAATGACGAACGTGTCCGGGACAAAAAAATCATCGCTCTCTATTCCAAAAAAATCTCCGAAAGAATCAAAAACGATCCAAGCTGGGCTAAAAAGGCCGCTTCGGTCATTGAAAAGATGCTTTCAAAAGGGCGCTCAAGAAAGTGATTGTCCGCTCTCCTCGGAATATGCTATATATAGTGTCCATCCGCCCGACAAATCGGCTAAAAAAAAAGGATCTTGAGGCTTTGAATGAAACCCTTTGTGGTCATAACCGATGGCATGGATGCCCGGGCCTTTTCCGGGATTAAAGAGGATTCCCTTTTTGAGGTTCATCCCAAAAGCCCCCTCACTCCGAAGGAACTCAAAGAACTTTTGCCTAGGGCCAATGCCTTGGTGATTAGAAGTGCCACGAAAATAGACAGGGAATTGATCGATTCGGCCCCTCGGCTCAAGTATATCATTCGGGCCGGGGAGGGAACGGATCATATCGATAAACTTTATTGTAAGGAAAAAGGCATCGCCGTTTCCAATACCCCCGGGGCCAATAATAATTCTGCTGCCGAACACGCCTTGGCCCTTATGATGAGTGCCCTGCGCTCTATCCCCCAGGCCCATGGTTCCATGAAGGCCTATAAATGGGAGAAATCTCGCTTTACGGGTCTTGAGCTTTGGAAAAAGAGAGTGGGGATCGTGGGCTTTGGCCGTATTGGGCAAATCGTGGCCAAAAGGCTTAGGGGATTTGAAACCGATACCCTCTTCTACGACCCTTTCGTCACCGAATCCCCTTTGGATTTTTGTCAAAAGGCAAAGACTTTGGAAGAGATCTTTTCCACCTGCGATGTGGTCACTCTTCACACCCCTCTTATGGAAAAAACCAAAAATATGGTCACGGCTTCTCTTTTGGGTCTCATGGGTCGTAACGCTATTTTGGTCAATGCTTCGAGAGGCAAGATCGTAAATGAAGATGACCTTTACGCCTGTCTCAAAGAGGGACGCCTTCGGGCTGCAGCTTTCGATGTCTTTGCCGTCGAGCCCCTTCCCAAAGATTCCAAACTCATGGGTTTGGATAATTTCATCATGACCCCTCACCTAGGGGCCGGTACGGAGGAGGCCCAAAGGCGAGTGGGCCAGATGAGCGTGATGCAACTTAGAGAATTTTTTCAAAATGATAAACTCTTAAACGAGGTGGTCGTCTGATGGGCCCTTCTCAACACCCCACTCCCCACTCTTCCATGGCGATTATCGGTGCCCAATGGGGCGATGAGGGAAAGGGAAAAATCGTGGATTATTTGGCGGCTAAATGCGATTATGTGGTTCGCTTTCAAGGGGGCAATAATGCGGGCCATACTATCGTCATCGAGGGAAAAAAGATCGTTTTGCATCTTATTCCCTCGGGCATCCTCCATCCCCGGTGCGTTTCGGTCATCGGTCACGGGGTGGTCTTCGATCCCCAGGCCTTCGTCGAGGAGTTAAACGACACGGAATCGGCCATCGGTCAGAGTTTGGGTCGTTTTCAAGATCGGTTGAGGATTTCTTCCAATTGTCCCGTCATTACGAGTTACAACAAACTCTTGGATACCCTGCGGGAATCTCAAGGTCCGATCAAAATTGGCACCACCGGCAAGGGCATAGGCCCGGCCTACGAGGATAAAATTTCGAGGAAGGGGATCAAGCTGAAGGACTTACTCGATAGGGATATTCTCAAAGAAAAACTCAAGCAAAATCTGGTGGAAAAGATTCCCCTTTTTGAGCATCTCTATGGGGTCTCCTATCCCGCCGTTTCCGATGAGGTGGAAAGATTGTATGGACTCGGAAAAATTTTAAGGCCTTTTCTTTCCGATGCCTTTTCCCTTATCGACGAGGCCTTGAAGAATGGAAAAAGGGTTCTTTTTGAAGGGGCCCAGGGGATCCTTTTGGATATCGATTACGGCTCCTATCCCTTTGTGACCTCCTCTAATACCTCCATCGGGGGGATTTACACGGGAGCGATTTCTCCGGGGCGCCCTGTGGAAGAGGTTTTAGGCATTGCCAAAGCCTATACGACGAGGGTTGGAGAAGGGCCTTTCCCTACGGAACTGACCTGTGCTATGGGAGATCTGATCCAACAAAAAGGCCACGAGTTCGGGGCCACCACGGGAAGGAGGAGGCGTTGTGGTTGGCTCGACCTTCCCCTTCTCAAATACACGGTCAAGGCCTCCAATCTCACCTCCTTGGCCCTCACGAAACTCGATGTTCTTTCCGGAATGGACACCCTTAAAATCTGTCACGGCCATGAATATCGGGGAAAGACCTTGACCTGCTCGACTCCGGAAATCGATTTGAATAAGGCTAAACCCTTGTATAAGGACTGCCGCCCCTTTAGGGATACTTTTGAAGGGGATACCCTTTCCGATGAACTCAAAAGCTATATCGCTACCATCGAAGATTTTGTGGGGATTCCCGTAGGGATCATAGGTTTTGGGCCCGGGCGGGATCAAATTCGGTTTATGAGAGATTACCTCTAGTGTTCAAAAGCATTCGAGAGTCCACTCTCCATGGGCCCCTTTTCCAAGGGTGGTGGGACGAACCCGTAGGATTTGATTGGCCAGATTTTCCTTGGAGTCCACGGCCACCCTTATAAAATTGGAGGAATACCCCTCCCATTTCCCGGCAGGGTTTCTCTTTTCAAAAAGGACGGAGGTCTCTTTTCCCACTCGGGCTTTGGCCAAGTCCAAAAACTTTTTTTCTCCCAAAGAGAGGAGGGCCTGAACCCTCTTTTTTTTGACGGCGTATGGAATTTGTTCCGGCAATTTGGCGGCGGTGGTCTTTTGTCTCTTGGAGTAGGGGAAGACGTGAAAATGGGTCACGGGGAGTTCTTCCAAGAGTTTAAAGGTGGACTCAAAGTCCTCTTCGGATTCCCCCGGAAAACCTGCGATAATATCGGCTCCGATACCGGCATGGGGGTACTTGGTTTTGATCTTTTCAATGACTTGGCGATAGGTTTTCACATCGTATTTTCTTCTCATGGCCTTGAGAATGGAATCACTTCCGCTTTGGAGCGGAATGTGAAAATGATCTTGAAATTTTGGGGATAGACTCATGATGTCCAAGAGTTCGTCGGTGATCGTATTGGGTTCCACGCTGGAGAGGCGAATGCGATCGAGACCCTTGATTCGGGCCAGCCCCGAAAGCAAATCTCCCAATCTCTCTTTCGTCTTGCTCTCGTACTCACCGATATTGACCCCGGTGAGAACGATCTCCTTGAAGCCCTCTCGGGCCATCTCTTGGGCCTTTCGGATGGCCACGGCTTGCGGAAGGGCCCTGGATCGTCCTCTGGCAAAAGGAATGATGCAAAAGGAGCAGACGTAATCACAACCGTCTTGGATTTTGAGAAAACCCCGAGTGTGGTGATCCTTTGCAGTGGTATGAGCACTCCAAAATGTGTCGGTTTGCCGTACCCGAACGATCTTTTGAGGTTCCTTGTCCAGGTAGTCGAAAACCTTATGCTTTTCGCTATTGCCCACCACCAGATCCACCCCCTCCATGGCGGCGAGCTTTTGGGCCTCCATCTGGGCATAGCATCCGGCCACGACCACCTTGGCCTTGGGAGAGGAGCGGACGGCTTTGCGGATCAGATGGCGGCAGGTGGAGTCGGCCTTATCGGTCACAGTGCAGGTATTGATAAAGACCACATCGGCCCGCTCGCCAAAGGGAACGATGCGATGCCCTCGATCCACAAAGCCCTGGGCGATCATGGCCGTCTCCGACGAATTGAGACGACAGCCGAGGGTATGGAGGGCCACGGTCTTTTCCCTTGGGTTCTCACTTCTTTGTTTGGATCGACTCACCGACAAACTCCTTGGGTTCTCGGCCGATTTTTGCCCCCATGTACACCCCACGGCCCCTAAGGCCCAGGCTCCACTATACCAAAGATGATTTTTCCAGAGAAGGTTGAAATCGGGGCCATCGGCCACAATTTGTCAAAAGCCAACATATTGAAATACTTGAAAAAGACACATTGACAGCCGCCCTTTGAAATTTTATCTTAGGTTTTGCTTTTTGGAAGGAGTGGGTTTTTTGGTCCCGTAGCTCAGTTGGTTAGAGCATCTCCCTTTTAAGGAGAGGGTCCTGCGTTCGAGTCGCAGCGGGATCACCAAAAATTATCCCTTAAACCATCTCCTTCACAGCATGAGGCGTTTAAAATACGCCCCCATCGTCTAGCCTGGTCTAGGACGTCACCTTTTCACGGTGAAGACAGGGGTTCAAATCCCCTTGGGGGTGCCATATTATACATGGGGTTATGAGCGTTTTTGCACATAACCCCAGAGAAATAGTCAAGGAGATAAAGAGAATTGGAACAAATAAAGTATAAACCCTTGATGATTTTATATCGCTTTGAAGTTGGTGGGCATGGTATTTATGAAGCTGTTGAGCGCAATTGTCCAAGAGGCGATAGGCGGAGAGAGAAAACCTGATGGAGCCTGGCTACCTAAAGTGGGCTTCAAATACCCGGGAGCGATCTCATTTTGGACAGAGTGTGGGCTTGAAAGATACAAAAACTCTGGGCTGTTTAAATGGCATAGGTCAGTCGTTGCAGGAGAAGTTCAAGTTACTCAAAAAAGAATAAGTGAACTCAATGTGCTATATGAGGATAAATATCAAGTAATAGGGACTTGTAAATTGTAGAAGTTTATATCCCGGTGTCTTCGCACGATAATTTAAGCTATCATGCAATACAAATTTTTTTAAGATTTTAATAATTTTTTTTTGTTTATTCCAAGTACATGAGCAAATTTTTTGGCGACAGATTCTGTAATAACTCTGGCCCCACTTTCGTATTTAGAAATATTACTTGCAGGAATACCTGTCATTTCCTCTAATTGTTTCTGGTTGATATTTTCTCTGACTCTCATCCCTCTAAGGTAAACAGCCCCTTGGGGACGATCTTTAGCAATTTCTTTATAGACAACTTCAGCAGATTTATTTGTTGAAGTGCTAAGATTGTCAATACTCTTTACTAAAGCCAAAACAGCTTTGGCCTCTTTTTGAGGAAGTTTAAAATTTTCTTTCCCTACAGATATTTTAATAAGGGGCTTTTTCATGTGTGCCGACATAATATATCTCAATAATTTTATTCTTTTTGTCTAATATTCTCCAACAAGCCACATAGGTTGGTCTTCCTTTTTTTAAGTGGCAATGACACTCATTAGAGTTAAGTTTTGAAAAGTTTGGCCAATCGCCTCGAACTGGTCCTTTTTCTGTAATATCCATAACTAAAGCCAAAACTGTATCCTTCACTCCGGTAGGCAGTTTTTTTAGTTGTTTCACTGCTCTTAATGTATATTCCACTTGCCAATTCATTGGGCCATTGGAACATACATGCTGTTATTTAACAATAACACAAAATGCCATAGTTGGCAATGCCAATATTGGCATAAAAGCGTGTCATTGGGAGCCTGGGACGCAAAATATGAAACATCCTAAAATGTTTTGAAAACAACGAAAACTAATAATATCCAGGTCGTATGCCGCGCCCCGTTGTTGGTGCCATATTATACATGGGGTTATGAGGGGTCTTCCCTCTTAACGGGACGGTGGAGTCTAATATCCTATCGGCGTAAGTGATAACTTCTTTGCGCTTCCACTTTATTTTGCAGATAATGTCGCAAACTCCATAGCGGCGAGATCCTCTCGCAGTGTAACATCTTTTAAGTCCGTCTTCTTTCTCTGCCATTTCCCGGCAAGAATGAAATTGGTGGTCGATGCTTTTCACAAGAGGCGCAAGTATGCCGTGACCTAAGGCGAATTGAGTGAGCTTTGCCTCGGAACCCGTTTTTAAAATGTCTTTGATTTTTTCGAGCACTGATCGGTAATAGTTTTTGGCCAAGTAGTTCCTAAAGTTTTCAAATGCCTTTGCGCTCAATTCATTTTGTGCCGTAAATTTTGCCATAAAGTCGGCCAATAAATGTGCAATTTCACTCACACCACCGTTATAAGCGTAAAGACTTAACCGATAAGCGATGTCCTCAAGCTCCTTCGAGGAGACTTGAAGGGAATGGTCCCCACTCAAAATTTTCTTTTTCATTCTATCTTTGAGATGGCGATAATAGAGGGCGGAGTACATCAGACAGAGATAGCTTCCCTGGGGGAAAGCAACCTTTTCGCAAGGGGAGAGTGAGTTATAGGGAGTGGGAGTAAATTTTTTAAAGGCTTCACATTTTGAGGAGGAAAAGAGCCCTTGAAAGGAGTCCAGCCGTAAGGGGTCTTTGTGATTGGGAACAAAATCTTTGGAAATGAGATCGTGAAAGCTAGAGTTTTTGGTATTGAAGAGGCGGTGGATATCTTTAATAGCGATATCGGATATCTGTCCGGCACAATACATACCATTTTTATTGGCGATATTGGCCTGAAATCGTCCCTCATAGTGGATAATTTTAAAAAACTTTTTGGAGTCAATTCCTGCGCAAGCGACAACATCGTCAAAGATGGCGGCCATGGCCAAAACATAATTTTGAGTGAGGCAAGGGCGGTTTTTATATTCGAGCGTCGATCCATCGGGGCAATGAGCATAAAAAATGTGAGGAGATCTTGGGGCAAAGCTGGTTAAGGGGGCCAATTTTTGTGATGTCGCAATCTTTTGTCTTAGGGAAGACAAAAATGACGGCTTCGTCATATCGGATGAAGCTTCATGAGAATAAGCCGATAGGAAATTCCCAATGTCTTCTTCCAGGTAAGTTTTTTCGCTCTTGCACTGGGAACTTTTTTCGTGGCCAAGTCCTAGAGATGTGATTAGGAAAATAAAAATTCCAATGAAGTAATTCATGCCCCCCCACCGATGCAGCTTTTATGATTTTTAAAATACTACTTCCATCTTGGCAAAAAGAATAGGCGCAATGCCCATGACAAAACAATTCTATGGGGTGATTCGCATGGCGGTCACGTTGGTTTCAAGGTGCGAGCCGGCTGCTCCTTGAAAGACGCCCCTGGCCGGTGGCACGTCGGCGTAGTCCCGGCCCACGGCTACCCGAATATGGTGTTTATCCACCGGGGTATCGTTGGTGGGGTCAAACCCTCGCCAACCCAAGGGCCCAAACCATGCCTCCACCCAGGCGTGGCACTCTCCATGGGACTCCCCCTCTTGCTGTGGGCCGAGATGGCCCGAAATGTAACGGCAGGGGATGCCCCAATGGCGCAAGATAGAGGTCATGACATGGGCATAGTCCTGGCAGACTCCTTGCCCCGTTTCCAAAATGGAGTCGATGGACGAATCCGCTTGAGTGCTGCCCGGAGTGTAATCAAAAATATTGTGGAGCCTGGTACAAAGATCTTGTGCACTTTCCAGAGGATTGTCTTTTGGGTGAAGTTCGTGTCGGGTCATAAATTTTTCCAAAGTTTTGGGCCAATGGACAAAGCGGGAGGGATGGAGGAAAGGCCAAAGTGTGGAATCTTCCCTTGCGGCTTTCAGGATCTCCCAACCTTCGGTGCCAAGAGGGTCTAAATTTTGTCGGGGAGAAGCATTGATCTCCACGGCGGAGGAGATCTCGATGATCAGTTCTTTGTGGTATTCGGGTCGGTCAAAAAAGTGGGCCTGGTTGCCAAAGCAGTCGGTGAAATGAAAAACCGCACCGTCGGGAGTGGTCTTCAAAGAGAAATTTCGGAGTACTTGGGCCCCATCTTGAATGGGATGCACATAGAGAGTCATGCTCGAACCCCAAATAGGATCGGTGTAATGAAAGTGCAAGCGGTGTTGGATGGTGTAGTGGGCACTCATAGGTCTGGGCCCTCTTTTGGTAGATAGTCCACATAATTTTTCATCACCACATCATGGAGGGAGTGGGCACTTTTTTCAACAGCGCTCAAAAAATCTTGGGCCGCATCTTGGGCAGGGTTTGCCATTTCCACGGTGGAAATCAAATGCAAAACGAGGCGGCAGGCCAAAGGCGAGGGAAAGCGAGGGGCCTTGGGATTGATGCCTTTGAGCAACCCTTGAATCTCTCTCAGACAAAATCCAAGGGAACGGGGAAGGCTCGGGTCTTGAACCAAAGGCCCAAAGGCCTTTTCTCTACAGACTTCCATGGAGTGGGATCTGCAATAGGCTTCGTAGGCCCCGCAAATGCGAAGCAATTTGTCCCAAGGGAAAAGCGAAGCCTCCCAGGCCGAAAACAAGGTCGTCTGATTTTGAAGTCGCTCCAAAAACCGCCCCAATTCCAAAAAATGCCATCCCTGATCCCGGGGCATCTGCCCTTCGACAACTCCGGCAAAAAGCCGCAATCGATCCGAGATCTCTTCCACTATGGCCGACGGGGCCTTGGCCCAGGTCGTGGCAAAATCACAGGCTTCCATCCACAAATGCCCTTGGTTGAGGCAAGACCACACGGAAAGGGGCAAGTAGGGGCGCACCTGGCGAGCGTTTTCCCGGGCCTTGGCAAAACAGGAAATCACGGAACTCGGATTGGAACGCTCCTCTACCAAAGGTCCGGCCAGGGTGTAGGCATCGGCCATGAGAAAGGCTTCCAATTCATCGGGCCTTTTCACCGAAATGTCGGAAGGGCTTTGCTTGAGGGCCCGGTACAGCACTTGCCAACCCAAGGCCAACTCGCTGGCCGGGCGATCGGCCAATCCTGCCAGTTGGTGGTGGAGCAAACGGGCCGTGTGTTCGGCCCGCTCCACATGGCGCCCCAACCAATACAATTCACCGGCCACTCGCGCTAACATCTTGAATCTCCGAGTACCCACAGATCCTTACAACCACCCCCCTGACTGGAATTGACCACGAGACTTCCCTTGCGCAAGGCCACTCGGCAAAAGGCCCCGGGCACCACCGATGGGCCGTCTCGACCTTGAAGGACAAAGGGTCTCAAGTCCACATGGCGAGGGCCGAAACGCCCATCGACCAAACAAGGTGTTCGAGAGAGGGGCAGGGTGGGCTGGGCGATAAAATCGGTCGGATTGGCGCGCAAGCGTTTGGCGTACTCTTGCCTTTCGACCTTGGTGGCATGAGGTCCCACCAGCATACCGTATCCCCCGGCCCCACCGACTTCTTTGACCACCAATTGGTCCAAGTGATCCAGGGTATAGGCCAGGCCCATCGGCTCTCGGCAAAGGTAGGTCTCCACGTTGGGCAAAAGGGGTTCCTCTCCCAAAAAGTAGCGGATGATCTCGGGAACGTAGGCGTAGAGTCCCTTGTCGTCGGCCACCCCGGTTCCCGGGGCATTGGCCAACACCAAGTTGCCTGCCCTATAGGCATGAAACATTCCCGCAGCACCTAAAACGGAGTCGTGCCGAAAGCAAACGGGATCTAAAAAATCATCGTCGATACGTCGATAAAGGATATCGATGCGGCGAAGGCCTTGGGTGGTGCGAGCGTAGAGGACTGCATCCCGCACCACTAAATCCCTTCCCTCCACGAGATCGATGCCCATCTCGCCGGCCAAAAAGGCGTGTTCATAGTAAGCCGAGTTGTAGTAACCGGGAGTGAGGATGGCCATATTGGCACCTTGGGAGGAAGGGACGAGAGAGCGGAGAACCCGGGAAAGTTTCTCCGTATAACCGGCCACCTCCCGCACTCCATGGGCCCGATAGACCCGGGGAAAGGCTTCCTTCATAGCGTTGCGACAGGCGAGCATATAGGAAACCCCCGAGGGGACTCGCAAATTGTCCTCTAAAACCGCAAAGCCCTCATGGGTGCGCACGATATCCGTCCCACACACAGAGACATAAACGTCATAGGGGACTTTCACCCCCTGCATCTCCATGCGGTACTGAGGGCAACCCATCACGATATCCAGGGGCACGACTTTGTTCTTGAGGCATCTTCTCTCGTTGTACACGTCCTTGATAAAGAGGTTGAGGGCCACCAAGCGTTGCATGAGCCCACGCTCGATGGTGTCCCACTCGGTTGCCGTCAGAAGGCGTGGCACACAATCGATGGGAATGATCTGCTCGCTCGCCTTGGTTCCCAAGACGGTAAAAGTGATGCCCTCGTGAAGAAAGCGCCGATAAACCCCCTCTTGGAGTTTGCCCAGTTCCTCTCGAGGGAGAGCGGCCAAGGCTTCACTGAGTTTTTGAGACTGCTCCCGAGGGGTTCCGTCGGAAGCAAACATCTCATCGTAAAACTTTTCTTCTAAATCGTAGTCGGCAAAGGCCAAAGGAAGTCCTGAACTTATATTCGAGTGTTTCGTCCATTCAATTTTTCGCTAGAAAAATTAGTGGTGGGTACAAGTCATATGGAGGGTTCCTCCCATATGATCGCCTGCTTTAAAAATATAATGGGCCTTGAATTTTTCCTGTTCCGTCTTGCGTTCGACCACTAACTCGCCCCACATAGAGCCCGTAGAATCGAGCTCTCTAAATTGGGAGTATCCCTTATAGCGCCAGGGACGATAATGAGGGTTCTCTACCAAAGTTACGGCAGAAAAATCCCCCCTGTACTCGGCAGTCTCCGGGTCGAACTCATCGCTTTCGAGTACGTCAACGTAATCTGCAATTACATAACCCGTCACCACAATATGGCGCAAATCATCAATTTTTGATTCAATAATTTTGAGGTGGGAACTTCCGGCTGCTCTAAAAGAAGGGCTTTCCCCGTATTGAGAGAGGGCATCGTCGGCGTCCTCAAGGCTTTTGCAAGAGTAGGAAAGTGACTCCGATGCAAAAGCCGAAGCCATAAGCACAGAGCAAATCATTGTTGTGAGTCGTTTCATTTTGACCTCTTTTTCTTAGAGTGGGATCCCAATGGGGCGATCTCTACCAATGTCGCCCTACTTCTAGCGCAATTTTTTGCCTTTTTCAACTCAAAGCGGCCGCCCTAGGTTTGGATGCGCATTGTCGCACCGAGTAGGAATATATGGGCACGATAGCGGACGAATGAGGCCCTAAGTTTTTCTGATTTCGCATTTTCTCAACCTGGCCACGAGGGAATAAAAGGGATTGATGAGAGGGACAACTCCGGGAAGGCCCTCGTAAGCGGCGATAAAGCAAAAAGGCATGGGCAGATGGCCGAAAAGTCTCAAGACGGCCCGGCCCTTTGTAGAGTAGAGGAACCGGGTCTCCCGGCCCCCCTTGGGGATTCTGGGTTCGGCCAAAATGAGAGTGGTTTTTGTGTCAGCTAAGGCTTTTAAGGGGCCGTGATGCCCATGGCCCTCGGAGATATCATCGAGAGATTTGATTTCTATATTTTGAGAAAGATCAAACTTTCTCAAAAGTTCGGCCAACCTAAGACAGAGTGGGCATTGGGAGTCGATAAAAAGTGTCGGCCGAAAGACTTGATCGAGCCTCTTGGGGGTAAGGGTGATTTTCCACGAAGCCGACATTTGAAAAAAACGGCCGTAGTGTTCTTTCAAATGAATGGATTCAAAATGTTCAAAAATGAGATAAACCACGAGGACGACATCGAGCAAATAGAGGAGGTTGGCCCAATGAAAATTGAAAAGGAGAATGGAGAGAGTGAGTAAAATACCGGAAATTTGCATGGGATTGGGGAAGAAGAGATAGGGGCCTGTGACGACTAAAAATTTGGGATCGTCTAGGGGGATGGGAGTTCCCTCTCCCTTTTTGGCAAATTCATGGGTGGCCCATCCCCCTAGGGCCACGGAAATAAAGAGAAGGGGATAGGCCGTTTTATCGAAGTGATAGACTTTAGGGTGCAGATCAAAATAGGCCATCAAGACATTGATTTGTTCGGGGATGTAGATGAAGAACAAACAGATCAGAAAGGAAAGATAGACGAGACTTCTGACATAAGGAGCAATGATTGGAAGAAGGGGGATTTGGCAGGGTTGATCGGTCGTTCGATTGATGGATTTGTAAAACCAAAGGGTGAATCCTTGGACACTCGTTAGAATGGCGATATCGGCGATCCACCAATGGGGAGAATATTTTTCGAGGAAGATCATCCAATCCACCATCATCATATCGAAAGAGAGGGTTAAGAAAACCCAGGCGCCCATATAGATGAAAAATTTGGCCGGCGTTGCATTGGCCCCCGGCCATTTTTCAAAAAGCCAACAAATCCCAAGCCCCCACAAAATGGCCCAATTGAGATGGAGGTCGATGGGAACATTGAGGGCCGTAAAACTCATGGGGTGGTAGATCCAAAACCCAAGCTCAACGAGGCCCGCATCGAAGAGAAGCCCCGTCCAAAACTGAACAAACATGGCGATAAGGCCGGCCTTGAGTTGAGAGCTTGTGGGTTTAAGCCAATAGTAAGCGATAAGTGCGTAGGAGCAAGCACAAACGAATAAGAGAAACCTAAACGTGGTGAGATTATCGAGGATAAGGGCCTTCATTGCCAAGATGAGATCGCAAATTGATGAAGTTGTCGAAGGGCCAATTTTTGGAAGGGACGAAAATACCACTCGGGGAAAACTTTTGAGCGGAAACGCGTTGTCTGCCGGATAATGGTTTTTTGATTTTCGAGTTCTTTCACTTCTACGAGGCCGTCTTTTATTTCAATCCAACGCCTGATTTTTGTGGTGTCTTCGAGAAGGGTGTATTTCACGGAGTTTTCGTAGGCGGTTTTTCTCACTTTCCAATGCCCCCCTTTATCAAATGGAACCGATAATTCATCCTCATAATGAGAATAATGAGAAATTTTGGTGGGGAGGGGAAAGCCCATCTTGAGAAAAAAGGGAACCTCCCTCGATATTCGGGACGAAGCCTTTATCGGACTCACCCACCGCGAGGCATGACCTTCGACCATCGTTTCCGTCGTGACCGTAAGAAATTTACGATTTTGAGTGAGGGAGTTTTTTTCAGCAAGACCCGTAAAGAAGGGAACACAGATAATGATGTAGATGGGAAATGCCCTTTTTGTTTTTCTGTAGAGAAACACGATAAAGAGATTCATGGCCAAAAAGGGAGGGGCCATCATAAGAATACAGATACTTCCCTCCCCCAAGAGAGGGGCCACGAGGCAAAGGATAATGAGACTGATTTTGACCGTCAGCCCGTAAACGCTATGGGTGCGAGTGAGGGTGGCGATGAGAATCCCAACAATCATGGGAAGGCCTATAAACAGGGCACTCGTCGTTTTCAGTTCGGCGTATTCAATAATTTCGTAGCCAATGGAAAATGCCCCTATGGCCACGAAGAGAATAACTAATGCAATTTTGTAATTCTTTTTTGTTTCAGGCTTCATCGCTTCCCTTTTGAGTTGATCATCTTTTTCATGTTTTTTCTAGTTTTTTATCCCTAAAAAAACGGGATAAGATTTTGCTTCCCCGGAAAGAGGCCGATCCGTTAGTTTCTTTACATTTTTTAGAATATAAGAGCAAGGGACAAGGTTTGAGCTTTGAGAGGGTGATACAGTATCGTTAGATACCGAGCCTTCCCTAAGGTAGTTGCTATGACATCCGATGGGAAAGCGAAAAAAGATTCCGAAGGGGCGATTGGCAAAAAAGAAAGGAGCTATACAAATTGCTTACAAAAAAATAGCCCTCTACAAAAAAAAGGGGTGCTGCCGCCGGGGCAGCCGCAGGTGGCCCGGCTATAGATCCTTGGACAGTCCCCCTCAATAGCAAACGAGGTTGCGGCACAAGTTTTTGATCCAACGAGGCCTTGAGGTCATGGGATTGCCGTTGAGAAAAAGACGTTTGAGGGAAGTCAGGGGGGCCAAGACCTTAGGAGATAACCCTACGAGCTTATTTTTGGAGAGGTCCAAGCGTTCGAGGGCCTTCAGTTTTACAAAGGCCTCGTCCCCTAGAGTGTTGAGTTGATTGTCATTTAAAAAAAGTCCCTCCAATGATTTTAAGGGATGGAGGAGTTTGGAGGGAAGTGCTGTGAGTCGATTTCCGTTGAGATAAAGTTCATCCAAAGATTTAAGCCCGTGAAAGATCTCTTTAGGCAAAGAATTTAGATGATTATTGTCAAGATGAAGGTCGTCAAGAGACTTAAGTCCTGCAAAGATATCCTCGGGAAAAGTCGTGAGTTTATTATCGCTCAATAGCAAGCGTTCCAGGGAGGGGAGTCCTGAAAAGATTTTTGGAGGCAAGGATGTGAGAGTGTTGTTTCTAATATCTAATGTTTTTAAGAAGTAGAATCCCCTGAAATCTCCCTCTTTGAGGGCCTTAAGACCTTGATTGCGCAGGTCTAAAAATTTGAAAGAGGATAAGTCTTTTTCTTGAACCTTTGAGCAATTTTTCTTGTCTAAAACTTGCAAAATTTTCTGTTGCACAATTGCCGTACGAGAGCAGATACTTCCATGGCCCACAGAACCCCAGGTAATCGAAGCGACAAATAAAATAATAGAAATCCAATACAACGCTTTTCTCCTCCCGACTCTTTATCATAGATCAAGGCCTCTTGTCTACGGCTGACTCAAGCAGCCACAGGCACTTACAGTTAGAATTATTGAGGTTTGAGTCAAATCGAAATAATGCTGCGCAAAAAATGGAGCGGGCAATGAGACTCGAACCCACAACCCCCAGCTTGGAAGGCTGGTGCTCTACCAATTGAGCTATGCCCGCTTATGAAATCTATTCG
>JAPONP010000144.1 GCA_026713835.1 Bacteriovoracales bacterium | reverse complement strand
GGGGAAAGATCGGGTGCCAAACAAAGGGCGATCCGTGAGGCAATCTCCTCGTGGAGTCCCTTTAAAATCTTGCCGTAGGCATCGTAAACGCTTCGCTTTTGGGTCACATAAAGCACATGGTGAAACTCCGGGTCATTGGCGTATTTGACAAATTTTTCGTGAACCCTCTTTTGGGATTTTTGGTTCAACTCCACTTCCACCGCTAAGAGATAGCTTGTACCGTAGCGTTTGGCGTAGATCACCCCGTCCGGTTGAATCGGGGATTTCACATAATCAAGAGCAGTGCCGGAGCTAAAAAGGGGATGCTCCAAAAGTGACTTCATAACCGCCGTGCAAATAAGATCGTGAATAAGGCTTCCCGAGGACTCGTAATCCATATAGGGATGAACGGAAAACTGACTTCCGTTTTTTGTCAAAATGAGATATTTCCCCTTATTCCCTTCATAAAATCCCTTGATGAGTCCGGCCCTTTCAAGGGACTTCATTTTGATGGAAAAATTGGCATAGGTTTTTCCTCTTCCGTGGGTTTTAAAAAGCTCCCTTTGGGTAATCGCCTTCCAACGGGCAATTTCGTTGATGATTTCGATGATCTCGGCCGTGAGTAGTTTCATTTTTTAGACCTCATCCCAGATACTTTCATTTTTAGGACTCGGCACATTTTTCTTGACCTCAATGTCGAGTGGAGGGATCGAACCCTCTTTGATCCGCTCACCGATATTAAAACGGACAATCTTTGGATCGATGTATTTGACATTGACGAGATCAACCTCTGTGGGGGAATGACGCAAAAGAACCGTCTGCCCCGTCCTCAAGTTCTTGATGATATTGTGGTGGGCGATCAACTCCTCCACCCTTCTTTGGGAGCCCTGATCCTGTTCTTCCCCCCGACTCACCCTCACCGTCTGCTTCACTCCCTCCGCCGTCCCAATCGCTTGGGCGAAAAGATCCGCTCCGGCGTTGACCCTCTGCTTGAAGATGAACCAGTTGGAAGAGTTCTCCAAAATTTGCTCACACAAATGGGGATTGATTTTGTTAATGTCATTTGGGCATTGGAAGGCAAAGGTGAGTTCCATCTTCGCCGCCCGACATTTGTTCAAGAGTTCGATAAACTCGTCCGTAATCACCGCCGAAAGTTCATCCATATACACCCCGACACTTCCCCTCAAGTCCGCTCTTTCCTTTCTGTAGGCATCGTAAACCGCATAGGAGAGATCACCCAAGATCATCTTGCCGAGTGCTCTTGCTGCCATGGGAAGCCCTAAAACGGGAAGCCCGATATAGACGCATTGTCCTCCCTCCCAAACTTCTTTTAGGGATAGGCCGCTTTCGGCAAGCCTTCCTCCAAAATCCGAGTGGACGATATTCTCAAGGCGAGAGATTAGCCCCTCGATATTTTTCCGCTCAAAGTCTCCACTTTCTAGCCTCTCCAAAATGTTTTCAAAGGAGGGGGTTTTCTTTTCTTCCAGCACCTTTCGAGAGGCCGTCTTGAGAGCGCGATAACAAAGGGTTTCATAATGCTCCTCCGACCAGTTGAAGGCGTAGTGGATGCGATCGGCGATGTGGGTAAAGCGTCCCTCCTTGGCCGGATTGAGGGCGATTGCACCGTGGGCATCGTAGGATTCGCTAAAGACTTGAAACTTTCTTCTCGCAAGTCTAGCGAGGTTGATAAACTGTTTTAAAGAACCCCTATCCCCTTTCGGATCAATAAAGATCACGGGTTTACCCTTTCTCATATCGTCGTACATGAGAACGTCGAGAAGGACACTTTTGCCAAACCCACTCGCTCCGCAAATCATGGTGTGCCGTCTTCTATCGAGATCAATAAGTTCAATGGGTCTCCTTTGACTCACGGAATACCCCAGGTGATCGTCTTTGAGGGTGGCCTTTCGTGTGCGAAGCTCTCTGCGCTCAATTTTTTTAGGAGGGGGAACACGCCTCCTTTTAAAAAGAGACGGGAGAAGTTTTTTCCCCACAAACGGCACGAGGACGTGGTTCCACAAAAGAATCAACCCCGTGACACTCACTTCCATCGCCTTAACGATTAAAATCTCCCCAAGATCAAAAATCGCCTTGGTGATATCCCCTCCAAGATCGGGGGTTTGATCTTTTCTCTTACTCATTTTAGAGTCCCCCGATGATCCCCTCGATCCATCAGGAGCATATTGTTGAGGCGATAGTTTCTTGGATCGTCCCCGTACACGAGATAGGCGATCAAGACACTAAGGCCCGCTCCAATCGCTCCAAAAAGAACCGCATTGGGAACGTCGCTCGTCCTATTGGGCGAGATCAAAACCCCGGCCCCTGCTCCTGCCGTTCCTCCGGCGAGTGCCGAATAGGTGAGGGTTCTTTTAAGGGTTGAACAAGATGATAAAAATAAACATAAAACCAAAATCTTCATTTTTTGACTCCTTTAAGCCTAACGGTTTGATTAAAAAAAACGATCACCTCCTTGCCGGAATTGGCCAAGGAAACGGCAATTCTACCGCTTCCCGACTCTTCTATTTTCCTTCCGGCACTTTCCCCAATTTCTGCGATCCCCTTTAAAAACTTGTTGTGTCGAGGAATTTGATCCTTGGCCGTCTCCGTAATTCCTCTCCAAAACGAGGCCAAAGATGAGGCCAAAAATTCTTTTTCCTCTCCCGTGTAATGGTGATCGGCGATGATCCCCTCCGCTCCGTCTAAATCCCAAATCTCCACATCCACCTCATAATCACGCCCCCTTATCACCAAAAGATCGCATTTTCCAAGTATCCTTCGCCGAAACACCACCCCAAGGCATCGAAGTTCGGCCCCCTTTCTTTTCCCCTTTGCAATCCGCACGATAAACTTGGAGGCCTTCACGTCCGTGGCCAAGACGGAGTTGAGAAGGATTCCCCGAAAACGAGAGAGGGCCGTGATCTTGTCCGTGGGAATCCTTTTTTTGGGCCTTGGGCGAGACAAGAGCTTGGCGATGGTTTTTTCCTGCGCCAAAATCTTCTCCAAGTGCCTATCGATCGCCGCTTCTTTTTTCACCACATCCCTTTTCTCAAAGGCCCTCTCTTTAAGATCGCTCCACGCAAGGAGGGGAAAGAGTAGAAAAAAAACCCTCACGGCAGATTCTTCTCCACCGCATCCCTGATCCGATAAAACCTTGGGAACGATTCGTCTTTTTGAAGAACCACCCCAAAAAGCCTAGGCCCTCGTTTTCGGTCATGGAGAATCACGTCGCAACGAAGTTCTCCCGTCATCTCAATGCGCACGATTTTCTCAAAGTCAAAGACTTTGGCCGTTGCGTCTCTGAGAGTGGTTTTGTCCAAAAGGTCTTCGTCCGGGGCGTTTCTCACGATGGAGTTCATGCCGAGATAGCACACCTCCAGGGGAGACAAGTGCCTTTGCTCCTCTTTCCCTCCGAGATAAAACTCCGTGGCGAGAAGTAGCGATTGGAAGGCGATGCCCGAGATCACCGTTAACATGACGAATCCCTTGATTTTTGCGAGAGTCTTGATGATGCTTTCGTAAGACTCTCCCTCTTGATCCTTTTTGGATTCCGTCTTTAAATTTTTCGGTGCCGGTTGTTTGTCCATTTCTATGTACTCCTTTGTTTACGGGGAAACGAGAGTCATTTCCCCTTTGGTTAAAAAGTTTCTTTGTCCCTCCGGCGAAACGAGAGCTTCCCCTTAATGCCCCTGCCGCAAGGGCCGCCTTCGGCCCTAAAGTTGTTCGGGCGACCGATTTGGCCGTCGTCGCCACCCGACGGGGAAGCCCCAAGGCCCAATTGCCGCCGATGATCCCGATAATTCCACCGGCCTGGGCGATACCGCTTCCGTTTAAAATCATGCCCGTAATGAGAGGAGCAGAGGCCATAAAAAG
>JAPONP010000143.1 GCA_026713835.1 Bacteriovoracales bacterium | reverse complement strand
GACCTCCTCTTGGTTTCGGGAACGAATCTTTTGCGCACTCTTGGGAAAACCTTTACGAGCAGTCCGGCCGACTCCATACAGGATCTCAGGGAGGCCAAGGTTATCATGACTCAAAATATTCGTTCTTTAGATCGTCTCTTTTCGGACAGTATGGTTCCCATGATTTTAGAATACAAATTTATTTCCGAAAGAAACGAAAACTCGGATTTTACCATCACCGTCAATTCTTTGAAGCGCTATTTTAAAGACTCTATCAACTGGGATATGTCGGGGGCCGGGCTCGTTTGGAATATGCTTTACCATAAAGATCGTTACCCCTACTACTTTCTTTCCTTAGACCCTTACAAGATGCCTTTGCAAGAGGATGCCCACGATTCCTACGAGCAATCAAAATCTCGTCTTTGTATCCAATCCTTGGCCTTTCAAGATATCGATAAATTCTCGCCCCATTGTCTAGGAAGCATTTTGCGAACCCCTTACACAACCGATCAAAGTTCCTATTATCTCAGTGCCAGCTATAATAGATTGCTCTTGGATTATATAAATGAAAAAAGTGGGCCCGGTTTGCCCCATCGAACAAATCGTGCCCGAATCTGTGCCCTTAGGGATTATCACAGGCGCAATACGGCCCACTATTTGCAGGTGCTCCAATGATTCGGATTGTATTGGTTTTGTCGTCGTTGTCCTTGTCATTTTCCGCCTACCCAAAGGGAACGTTGAATCATTGCGTTCAAAAAGTGACTGCGATTTGGAACGGCCTTCAAAAATCCACGACAAATTCTCTCCATTCCATGGCCGGTGTGGCCCAATCAAAAAGAGAGAGACATCTTAACATTTTAGAAGATTTTTCCGTCAAAAAATTTAACGATCGCTTGGAGACTCTTTCAAAGCGCAAAGACAAAGGAGGGCACGATGTGGCCGACGAAGGCCTAGATGACCTTGACGGACTCGAACATTCTTTGGCCTGGGTAGAGGCCCATACATCGTCCAAGCCTCAAAAATGGAATGTGGAGAGCTTGAAAAAAATTCTAAACGGGCCGGAGTCGGCTTTAAAACATGATCTCATCATCCTTTCCGAGGAGTATTTTAAGTCGAAAAAATTGTCTTTATCCGAACTCCAAGAGTTTGCAAGAAAGCTCTATCTTTTGATCCACCCGGATCAAAAACCTCATTTTTACGATCATCTCAATGTCTTTTCCCGAAAAGGGCCCGGCGATAAAAAGATTCTGACTTTGCGGGCCATGGATTTTTTTGGAAGAGAGATCTACCGTTCCTTGCCCAAGTCCTCTCGTCAGGGGAGTGCATCTTTTATCGCCGGTCGTTTTTATGAATTGGGGAAAGGATTTCTGGGATGGGTCTTTAAGGGCATGGTTTCTTTGCCCAATTTTGCCTTGGGATCGATTCGAGTTTCGGGCCCTCGCCATTTCCCTATGGATTTGGCCGATGCCTTGATGAGGGAAGGGGCCGGTGAAAAGACCGTTTCCCTTTTAGTGGATAAGATGTCCAATCGATTGCTCTTCGATAAGGCCCTCAACGCTTTGATGACCATAGGGACGGCCACGTCCCTTGGCGGTCTTTTTTATCAAATCTTAGAATACTCTCCCGACGGTTCTCATCGAGAACTCAAAACCTTCTCCCGAATGGAAGAGATTGCCCTCTTTGCCGTTGCAGAGCTTTACACAGAAAAGAAGATCATCGAGCAAAAAAGAGAATCTAGAGAATCTTATGATTCGAGAACCCGCCCGGAACTTATGGACGAGGCCCTCGCCCACCTTCGTTCCCTTCCCAAAAATGATCTTACGATCGCAAAAGATGATTTGGAGACCTATTTTGACTATGAGGTAAGAGATCTTCTTCAATTTAATTTACCGAATAAAAGGGAACCCACGACCGAACTCGATCTTCTCAATTTAAGAGATTATTTGTTTAATGGAGGAAGCGCCTATATTTCACAAACGCTCGGCTCCTCTCTTTCTCCCGAAGGGCCTTTTTCATCCCTTTTGTTTTCCAGAGTCCATGATCTTTCGCTCGCGCAGTTGGAGGAGATTGTCATCGAAACCAATGGTGTCGAGACATTTTTAGACGAACTCGTCATCAAATATGTGGTGGATCAACTCAAAATGATGGAGGACATCTTTTTAAATTTGGTCGAGTCAAAAGATATCCATGAGGATCACAAAAAAAGGATTGGAGGGAGTATCTTTTCTTTTCTGGATGAGGCCCGGGAACGCTTTTTTACCCAAGCCTTAGGTTTTTTAGAGATCAAAAAATCCGGTTCCGATGATCAATTTCTTGAGTCTTGTTATCGAATGGCCCTTGAAAAAATAATGATCACAAAGGCCAAAGAGGCCCTTGTCCAGGCCTTGAGGGAGGAGGACTCCCCTCAAAATTCTCATGCCCAAGAACGCCCCCAAGAGATGATCCTCTCCATGCTGAACAAGTTGGAGGAGAGTATCGAGGCCTTGAGTTTGCAACGCTTGGAGAAAATGTCGAGGGAAGGGGATTACTCTTCCCTGATTCAAAACTATGTCCATGTCCAAGTTCCGGGGGAATAATGAAAGGCCTTTTGCTGCTCTCGATTTTTGGCCTTATGGGCATGGTGTCTTCCGCTTGGAGCGCAAAGGATTGTACCGAGCTTTTGCGGCGAGAGGACGGGACAAAAAGGGACGCAACGGACGATCTCAAAGGTTTTCTCAGTGAACTGATGGAGCGTCAAACGGTAGGAGACGAGGGGTTGATCCGCTTGATCGAGGGATTGGAGCAGGGGGAGCTCGTCAATCCCATTACAGAAGTTGAGGCCGGGGTGAGTGTCAGGGCCGTGACCCATAGGAAGACGCTTCAAAGATATGTGGACGGCAAGGAAGGGGGAATCGACCGTAAGGATCTTTTAAAATGGTCGAAGGATGCCTTGAAAAAAAGAAAGCGGGTTCGGGTGGAGCGAGAAGAGGTGCAAGAGGAGACCGAAGATATCCATCAAAAGATCGTCTTTCATCCCGTAAAGGGCGGCCAATTTAAGATGGGAAAAGGGGAATGGAAAGTGGATGTGGAGCTGACCTACGACATTGAGGTGATGGAGACACCCGTGACCCAAAAACAATGGGCAGAGATTATGGGAAACAACCCCTCCAAATTTTCCGGCGGAGAGGATTCTCTCACAATTGATATAAACGGCAAATCCATCACCATGCGCCCGGATAACCCCGTGGAAAATATGGAGTGGCGAGAGGCCCTTGAGTTTGCCAATCGATTTTCAGAGAGTCACGGGCTCAAACCTGCCTACGATTTAAGTGTGGAGGGCGAGGTTTCCGTCAATGCTCCCGGAGGAGATATCTACCTGGCGGAAGGTTTTAGGCTTCCGACGGAAGCGGAACAGGAGTACATCCTTCGCGCCGGGGGGACGGCGAAGGGGACATACCACTTTGGAAACGACGAGAGCAAACTCGAAAAGTATGCCTGGTTTCGTGATAATTCCAATAGAACCACTCACCCGGTGGGGGATCGCCTTCCTCTCATTATAGACGGAAGAAGGTTTCACGATGTTATCGGCAACGTGTGGGAATGGAGTTGGGACGAGTGGAGTAAG
>JAPONP010000142.1 GCA_026713835.1 Bacteriovoracales bacterium | reverse complement strand
GGATGGGGCCCAATTTGGAAGGAGAGAGACTGATAACGATGAGAAGGTCTTGATTGCCGTTGAATCAAGGAATCGGATTGATAATAAGGGCAAGGAGAGGCCCAAGGCAGGGTTTGCCAAAGTCTATTTTGCCCCTGAACAAAAGCAGGACGTTGCCAATTTTATCGAACAAGATATTCGTATTTTCTCCGAGATTCACACAGATGCAGCAAAGGCCTTTGAATATAATGACAGTCAAGGGGTCAACCTTATAAGTCGTCCTATGCTGGGGGATAAAGAGCGTTTGGAGAGGTGGCCTCCCCGGGTTCAAAAGTTCGTCTTCAACGCTAAATCTTGGATCAGAGGAACCCATCACGGAGTCAATTCAAGATATTTTAAACTTTACCTTGCGGAATACACCTATTGTTTTAATCGCAGGCACGATGTCAGTAGATTTGGGGCCATACGGACCATCATGGCCCAAAAAATAACGGCCCACCCTTTTCATATTCTTTGAGTAGGGCCGCCGCCGCAAAGACATCGAGGCTTCCACCCGAGACGGTTTGCCTAAGCGAGGCGTGGGGGCGCGCAGATTCCATGAGGATTTTTTTAAAATTCAAGGTCGTGGCAGCTCTGTCATGAAAAAGTGCTCTTTGGGTGACTTCCGAGGCCACACTGTGAAGGTAGGCGATGGCCCCGGCCACATGAGGTGCGGCGGAAGAAGTTCCCGTTTTTTCCTTGTAGTCGTGGTTGAAAACCGTTGAGAGGATATCGGTTCCCGGGGCCCCCAAATCAATGGAAGTCTTTCCGTATCCCGCATCGGGGTTTTTTCCCCCCGACACCATCGTGTTGGTGACGGCCACGATAAATTCGCTGGAGCAGCTAGACGGCACGTCCCCTTCTTCATCCACATTTTTTGGGACATTCATGGTCGCCACAACGGAAAGGATACCCAAGGCCCCCATTTCATCATATAGGTCATTCCATACGCGATAATCCTCATCCGTACAATCTGCAAAATTAAACCCAAGGCTAAAGTTAGTGGCCACGATATTGGCCCCTTTTTTTCCGTACGTCTCCAACCAACGCTTTTTCATGGCCAAAACGTAGGAGTAGGCTTCGATAACGTGGGATGTTTTCAAATTCCAATAGGGAACTTCGATGGGAATGATTTTAACCTTCCAGTTGAGCCCCGCCACACCGATACCGTTATCGGCGACGGCCCCGATGATACCGGCCGAATGATTGCCATGGCCTCCCGAAAGCGAGGGTGAATCGGGGTCTTTTTCTCCTATAGAATGGCCGAGGTAATCGTCCACATAACCGTTGCGATCGTCGTCAATCCCGTTTCCGGGGATTTCAAATCCATTGACAAACCAATTGTCCGAAAGATCGATATGGCCCAAATCGAATCCGTTGTCGATAACCGCCACGACGATATCGTTTCCCCGAACGTCTTTTCCTCCAACACCGTAACGTTTCCAGGCCGGACTCACATTGGCCGATCCAAGATTGGCATGGGAGACAGGGTGCAGAGACCAAAGTTTCTCATAGAGAGTATCGTCCGGTGCCTTCGTTCAAGCCTTGATCGCTCCTTGTGAGGGGAGGAGGGGTGGGCGAGGGGCTTTCCAAGAAAAACGAGATGGTGTCAGTTTATGATCTCGCTGGGCATACTCGACAAGTGGGTTTTTTCTGATTTCCTCCAAAAACTTTTTTTCGTTTTCAGGTAAAAAACTTTCAGGGCCTCGAATGGTGTAGATCCTCGGGGCATGAGAAGATTTCCTATCAATTTGGAGTCCATCTCTTAACCCGGATCCTAAGATATTCCTGAGTTCGATTTCTTGGGCCTTCTTTTTAAATTTGACGATATAGCAATCCGAACAAAAAGCCGAAAGAGCGTGGGCAAAGAGGACGAAAAAAAAGATGAATTTGATAGCTACCAAGAGAGTTCTTCTCCCTATCCATTTTGTTCATCATTAAAACACAAAAATCCAAGAATCAACATAAACCGATCGCCCTCGGTGGGAGGATGGGTTTCAAACAACGCATTTTCAATACTTTAACGTCTGTTTCGGGTGAGAACAAGCCTGAAAAAATGTTACGGTTTTTTGTCGTTGCTTTGCCCTAGGGACGCCCGATGGTATGTAAACCCATCATGGGGATAAAAGCTCATTTGAAAAATCTTTCGATGCTCTTAATTTTTGTTCTTCTTGCCATGATCTCTGCCGCTTGGAGCGCAGAGGATTGTTCCCAATTATTACGGCAAAAGGATGGGGCAAAAAGGGACGCAACGGACGGGCTCAAAAGTTATCTTGGTGAACTCATGGAGGGGCAACTCGTCGGTGACGAGGGGTTGATCCGCCTGATCGAGGGATTGGAGCGGGGGGAGTTCGTCAACCCCATTACGAAACAGGATGGAGATATAGACAGAAAGGCCTTGATTCATCGAGGTGGACTTCAACGCTATTTGGATGGGAGAGAGGGGGAGATTGACCGCAAGGATCTTTTAAAATGGTCGAAGGATGCCTTGAAAAAAAGAAAGCGGGTTCGGGTGGAAAGAACCGAGGTGCGAGAGGAAACCGAAGACCTCTATCAAAAGATCGTCTTTCATCCCGTAAAGGGAGGGAAGTTTAAAATGGGGGAAGGGGACAACAAAGTGGATGTGGAGTTGACCCACGACATTGAAGTCATGTCCACTCCCGTGACCCAAAAACAATGGGCGGAACTTATGGGAAACAACCCCTCCCGTTTTTCCGACGGGGAGGGCTCCATCACAATGGAAATAAACGGAAAGTCGATCACCATGCGCCCGGATAATCCCGTGGAAAATGTGGGGTGGTGGAGTGCCCTTCAGTTTGCCAATAGATTTTCCGAGAGTCGCGGGCTCAAACCCGCCTATGATTTAAGTGTGGAAGGAGAGATTCGAATCAATGCTCCGAAGGGAGATATCTACCGGGCAGAGGGTTTTAGGCTTCCCACAGAAGCGGAACAAGAATACATTCTCCGGGCCGGGGGAACGGCGAAGGGGAAATACCACTTTGGAAACGACGAGAGCAAGCTTGAAAAGTATGCCTGGTTTGAT
>JAPONP010000141.1 GCA_026713835.1 Bacteriovoracales bacterium | reverse complement strand
TTCGATCTGTAAATCTTTACTCATTTTCTCCCCCTCACTATATGGTTAATGAGTAAAAATCTATCAGTTTTTTGCTGTTAGGCCTTGGCGCAGGGCCGTAAACTATCGAAAATTAACAAAAATTAGATGCGTAACCCCTGATCGGTAAAAGTTGATGGAAGCCTTGAAATTCTGCCATTCTTAGGTATAAGATTACCCTGAAAAGTAATGGAATCAAACCCTTCGGAGGCATCATGAAACGTCATTTTTTCAAGGGATACTTAATCCCACTTTCAGCAATGCTATTGGTGATTTCAGCTGCGGCATTTGCTAATGATAATCCCTACTACAGTATTCTAAGTAGAAGCGATACCATCCTCAAGGATTGTCACAAGTTCTCGATCTCTTCCGACTCCAATGTAACCTTAACGGCCCGTTGCAATACATGGGAGGGTTCTTACCGGGATAAAACCATTAATTTAAACGATCACATTGACAGTCAAATAGATCGCAAGGACCTCGTATGGGACTCGAACGGCGGTCTAGGGGGGAACGCAGAGTTTGCTGGGAAAAAATGTAAATCCTTTCAATATGAGGCCAAACAATCCGGCATCATCCTCTCTGCGAATTGCGAGTATTTAGAGGAAACGGCATCCGGATTCGTAGAATTAAAATATATCACGAAGACGATAAATTTGAGTGATGGTATAGACAACGACCTTGACTCAAAGACAGATCTGGTACGTAACGGCAACAATTAAGCCTTTTTAACTAGCTTCGACTTCCTCCAAAAAAGCTCAATAGGGGGCGGTTTATCGCCCCCTGGCTTCAAAATACATTGGTTGGCGAATGGCCACGACACCTCCTCCAAGGGGTGGAGGAAAGGTGATTCCCTTGAGTACGTTCACCACGCATCCCTCAACGACCGAAGGAAGAGCGGATTGGGCCACGGCCGCTTTTTTTACTCGCCCACTTGCCCCAATCTGAAAATGGAGTTTGATCTTTCCTCCAAACTTATTCGTTCGATCCAATTCTTGTTGGTAACAGTAGCGAAATTCGGAAAGATGCTCTCTTAGAATCTCGGCCACGACGCTGGCGTCGTAATCACCTAAAACGACCGTTTGTGAAGGGATCCCGGCAACGGCAACACTCTTTTTATCCACAAGACCTTCCGTTCCTTTTGAAGAATCCAATCTTTTTGAAGCAGCCCCTTCGAGAGAGCCGATATTGTTGGAAACGGATGCCCTTTGAATACTTCCCGTATCCCCTCCAATTTCGCCTCCTCCGATCCCGATATTATTTCCACTAACTCGCTCAGTCTGTACGCCGGAAACGCTCCCACCCTTGGCCATAAGCCTAGATAATGAACCGGCAAATTTTTTGGTTGGACGATAGGCCTGGACATGCCCCTTACTTTTTCTCGTCACACGGGCCTTTCTCATTTGATTAGAGACTTTTTTTCGAGTCCTGGTCTTGACCCTAGATTTTGATGGGCCCGGTTTTTTCCTGGTCACTTTTGATTTTGCTTTGGAAAGGCGCTTCGTTTTTTTCTGTGTTTTGATCGTTTTGCGCGGAGGTTTTTGAACTCGTTTTATTTTTGGCTTTGGAGTCGATTTTGGTTTTGGCTTTGGCTTTGGTTTTGGCTTTGTCACTATTTTTTTCTTTTCTTTCAATTTGGGAGCCGCTTTTACTTTGGGCTGCGATGGTGATTTTGGCATAACCTTTTTTTTCTGAGGAGTTGTAACTTTTGGCTTCTTATAAGTGAATTTTTTCCTCTTATAAAGAATCGTGGCCAACCTCTCGGGCTCTTTTTCTTTTTCGATCTCCTTATCGATCACGATATTTGAAAATAACCCGAGAAAAATTAAAAATAAAATGGAAATAATAGCAAAATATTTTCTCGATTCATTATCCCTTCTAAAGAGAGGGGCCGGTTTTATTTGGGGCGGAGCCTCGGTATTACGAACAAAAATTTGAAGATCACCTTTATCGAGTTTTAAAATATCTTGTGGGGCCAAATGTAATGGAAAACTAATTGATTTCTCTTTAAAATCTTTTGCATCTTTAATTTTATCAGAAATCAAAACCCCCTTATAGCTTAGAGAATCTTCAACTACAACTTCTCCGTTCCAAACCTTAATAAAGGGAATGGACTCTCTTTTTTCTAAGCGAGGAAATTCCACATGATTTTCAGATTTCCCAAACCCTTTAATCGGATAGACCTCTTTTCTTGTGGGTAAATAATCGACAGAAAATATCTGCCCTTTATGCAAAATAATCACTTCAGCCGCAACTTTATCAATAGACCATTTAAAAATTGGATAAATATAGCTTGCATCCTCAAAAATATACTCACTAAACTCAGAGCCTTTATCCTTTGCCAAAGGATAAGAAATATAGGGGGCCTCCCCTTCCTTTGAATCTTCGATCATTATTTTGCTTGGATCTATTCCAGGGGCCCTTTCAGGGCGTTGATGCGATGATTCTAATTGCGGTGGACTTTTAGGCAGTGACGGTGATGGCTTTATCTTTTCAGGAGGCGAAGGAAGAGTTGCTCCTGTTTTCATTTCTTCATAGGACCTCCTCTTTTCCGGAGCAAGTGTATCCAGAGGTGGAGGAAGAGAATCCCCTTTTTTATATTCTTTAAAAATAAATTCGCTGGCACCAAAAGAAACTTTGTCTCCAAGTTTAAGATCCTGACAAATAACCGAAACCCCATTAACCTTTGTTCCCTCTTCGCTATTCATATCATAAACCCGACCGCCCACGTCAGATATCTCAATGACGGCATGAATAGCAGATACCGAAGAATTTAAAATAGTTAAGTCACAACTATCAGATCTTCCGACAAGAATACGCTTATGAAGGATAATCGTTCTTTTTATTTTTTTATCACTCGACTGAGGAACAAGCTCATAAATTTTTGATGATGTTCTTTTTAAAGTATCCATTAGGGCCTCACCTGACTGTCTCAACAGACCTTATTATTTCCGGGTTAAAATTTCTCCGAAAAGGAAGTTTATTTTTAAATCGTCGTTGAAATCTTGAATCTGAAGTCAGATCTGCCGGAGAGCCAACCTCCGCCTTGATTGAAAGGCTTTCCAAATCAAACTCTTGAAACTTTTTATATTTATAAACAATTTTCTCTTTTCTTCTTCCATGTGAATTTGAAAAAATAAAGAAAAGAAAAATCAAAGATATTGTTATCAATCTCATCATATTTCCCTCACAAATCTCTTGACCTTCTCATAATACTCTCTCCATTCGGGCCGATTATTACTCACGTCATCAAAAATATCTTGGGCATCATCATGATTCCCTAAAACTTTTAGAGCAACAGCGTAATTTAAACCGATAGAAGGATTCTCTAAATTATCTGAAGGTATTTTTTTAAAAAAAGAAATGCTTTCAGTGATCTTATTTTTAAATAAATAAATTGTGGCCAATCCACCAAGAACACTAGGGTCTCCTGATCTTTTTCGCTCAATTTTTAAGAAAAGATTTTCAGCCTTATTTATAACTCCAAAATTTAAATATATCTGGGCCAAATTATAAATGGGAGTCAAAGAGTAAGGCTCTAGTTTATAAGCCTTCTCAAAGGCAGCCATAGATTTTTCATATTCACCTCTTTTGATATGAATATTTCCGATATTATTGTATGCCGGAGCGTATTTCTTATCATATTTCAATGCTTGCTTATAAAAGAGATCTGCTTTTCTTAAATCATTTAGTAAAAAATAACAATTCCCCACTTGGTTCCAATACCCGGGATGTTTCTTATAGCGACGATAAAGGTTATCAACAATAGAAAAGGCCTCTTCAAATTCACCTTTATAACAAAGTGATGCCAGCTTTAAAATCTCACTCTCTACCTCTCTCCCATTCTTCTCTTCCGCAGGACTTCTCAAGAGCATACTCGAACTTCTTTGAAGAGTTTCCGCCAAGAGAGAATCCTTTAATGATTTTGGAAAATCAAAAACATCATAATAGTCTTCATTTTTATTATATCGTACGAGGGTTTCTTTTTTAAAATCAGAATTTGTAATATCATCAACATCTTTTCCGTCACGAACTCTATTTGAGGCGCAAGAGGAAAATAAAACTGACAATGTAATTAAAATAATTTTTTTCATCGCCGCCCTCTTCTATCCATAAGAACTCCTCCCCTCGGGAAATGATATTCAACATTAAATTGAAGGCGGTTTTTAGAAATAAACCAATAATTATCGGTACTCAAAACATTCCCCTGAGCAATTAATCTTTGTGCAGATTTTAAATAATTTAAAGATTTTTTCCTCAATGCATTATTGATGGCCTTCATTCCTTTTCTAAAATTTTTAATATAAGAATCACTCATCCCCACAAGCTCTATCTCTTTTATTTCCTGGATCAATTTTTGATAGGATTGAATAATCATTCGATAGGCTTTCATGCTCCCTTTGCCTGATTTTGTCTGAAAAACATTTTCTCCCTCTGAGGCCACTTTTTCCAACATCGATATTTTTTTCTCCAAAAGAGCATTAAACTTCTTTTCAGGAAATTCGAGCTTAATTGAATCAAATCTTCTCACATAATATCTCATTCTTTTAAGTCTTATTTTTGCCATGACAAAAAGACTATCAACGCTTATTTTCTTTTTTGATCTTTTTAATGATCGATAAATATCTTCCATTTCTCTTTCAATTTTAGCTGCTTTACCATCTCCTGAAAATTTCTTATAGGCATCACGAAGCAAAGACATTTGATAAATAACCTCACCTTTCATTGATCTTATCCTTTTAACTCGATCGAGATAACGCTCAAAGCTTTTCCATCGCTTTTGCTCACCAAGGATTTTTAAAATCTCCAAATGGGCCTCATCAACGACAGAAGATGAGACACCACATCTCACTCCACTTTTAACCAAGCTCACAGCTTCTTCAAAGTTTTTCGAAACGAGATAAACAATATAAGAATTTTTATAAAGAGAATTTTTTTCTTTAGATTTTTTCATACATATTTTTCTATAGACCTTCTCTGAAAGCTTAGCCGATTTTTCAAATCGCTGCATATTAAACAATTCACTAGAGATGGCCAAATAAGTCGTTGCAAATTTAAGTAATTTCGCTGAACTCATCATGGAAACGGTTCGTTGCCCCCACTCATAAGCCTTATCTGCATACCCTAATTCAGAGTAGAGTATGGCGATATTATGTGCCGCATTTATTTTGGCCTCTCTCCCTGAAAGCTTTTCGGAAAATATCTTTAAATAGCCTCTTAAAGCACTGGCCTTATCTCCTTTCATGGATGATTTCTCTACGGACTCAAACTGCATTGTGAGAAGAAGAGAGGAAAGTTGTTTAGCGTATTTTTTGCTAACTCTATATTCGCCTTTTCTGATTTTCTGAACCCATTTATAAAAAGATTTCCGATCACCGCTTTTTCGATAATGCTCCATAATCTTTGCCAACATGGCTTCTTGATTTAGAGTCTTATTTGGAAAATATATCTTATATGATTTCAATACATTTTCAGCATTTTCTAAATCTTTTTTATCAAAGTAGCTTTGAAATATTTTTTGATAAATTTTTTCTGCTTTCTTACTTTTTCTATCAACTTTCAAATAAGCGTTATAAGTTTGTATATAATGCTTTTCTTTAATTTTTTTTGAAAGTCCAGGATAGGCTAATGCGGCCATCATCCCCTCTAGGGATAATCTCATTTGTTTTTTATTCCCTCTTTCTCTTTCATAATAAAATGACTCTCTATAAGCTGCGATAGCTTTTTCCATAAGCTTTGAGCCATAGTAAGTTTCGGCCTTTAGATAAAGATATTTCCCTTTTTCTTTTGGAAGTATTTTTGCAATTAGATCAAAATATTTTCCGGCCAAGTCAGCTTTTTCTCTTCTATTTTTTCTATTTTTCTTAGCTCCTTTTAATACTTTTTTCTGGAGAACCCCTGAAACTTTTTTAAGCTGAAAAAGAAATGCCTCAAGTTTCTCATCTTCTAAATCACCTTCTGCAAAAGCCTCGTAAATTTCTTGACTAAGCTTAAAATGCTTATGATATCTCCCCGATTTTTCAAAAAGATTAAGCAATGTCAAATTTGCATCAATGAGCTTATCCCCTTCAAGACCTTTTTTAGCCTGAAGGAGTACTTTTACAGCTTCAGTATATTTTTTCTGATCCATGAGGAGTTTTCCAAGATCATAAAGATGGGGATAAATATCGATTCCTAAATCTTGATAAAACTCGATTCCATCGCTAAGTCTATTTGCAGAAACATAAAATAGCCCAATGTCAGATTTAACCTTCTCTCTCATATCGATAAATTTTGGATTCTCACTCTGTCTATAAATTTCTTTCATTAAACTTATAGCCTTAGAAAACTTTCCTCTTCTGTAGTAAACCCATGCCATATTAAAAGCATCTTTTGTCCACCATTTATCCTTTTTCCCTCTCATTCCGGATTCATATAGAGAAAGTGCTTTCCTATAGCTCTTATCATTATAATTAAACTCGGCCAGTGCTAAAGAAGCCTTCTTATAGATATTCGATCCTTTCCTTGAATGTCTTCTTGCCAAAGAGAAATACTTTTCACTATCTCTATTTTTACCGAACTCTTTTGAATTAAATGCTAAAATATAATAGACTTCTGACTTCAACTTAAACCTTGGGAATTTCCTTATAATTCCCAAGCATATTTTTTGGGCCCTAGAAAAATACTTTCTTGAATTTGAAAAAAATCTTTTCCTAGAAATCTTCCTTCTTTTCTTAGGAGGAATTTCTAAGTATTTTTTTTGCTCTTGATCTTTAAGCAATCTTGCTTTTTCAAGCTGAAGCTCTCCCATTCTCAAGAGAAGTTCAGGTTTTCGATGGCGATATTGCCTAGATATTCTCGTTACTTCCTTTAACTCTTCGGTAATAACTTCTAAAATCTGATTGCGTCTCTCTTCAACATCATCGCATCGTCCTTCAAAAGGAAGAAAAAAGAGCATTAAAAATGAAAAAGAAAAAATTATTACTTTCACTTCACCACACATTTTGAAGGCAACGCAAAAACGTAATCCCCTAATTCGTCTGCCCAAAATTCGCCATTAAAATCCCAAAAATACTGTTTTTCATTACGTCTTAAATATCTTATATCGCCACGTTCTCTTGTTTTATTTTTTATTTGATAATAAAGGTCACTTTTTTTTCTTTTAAGAATTTCAAGTTTGATATAACTCATCTGAGTAAATGCTTTTCTTAATAAAGAATACTTAACCAAAAGCTCCTTTCTTACATAACTTCCAAGAAGTCTTTTTTGAAGATTGAGAGTATCTTTTAGGCCCGGTAAAAGAATCCTTTTTGCTTTTGCAGATCGAGAACCTCTGATTAGAGAAAGTTCTCTATTCCCCCTCAATAGAGTTTGATTCAACTCCTGATAACCCGGAGAAAAAATAACGGATCGAAGGAGTCTGTTATAGAGCATGCCTCCGGGAACCCTTCTCTTCTTTCTGGCACGGGCCGCTTTATAAAAATATCTATAGTCATTTCCTTTCTGTTTGAGAAAACGTCCAAGTTGTCTTGCCGACCTAATATATTCTTTATAAAAAGCATCTATAGATTTTTTTGCATCACTCCAAAGACATAATTCCATATAAGATAAGGCCTCCAATATGGAAAATTCCGGAATAAAGAAATTTTGAAAAACAGGGGCCTTATAGCTAACAATTTTTCCCAGAGTTCTATTGTAATTTTTTTGATAAAAAGATGTCCAAGCTTCTTCAAAAAGAATTTCCGGCCAAACCGGTGAACTTTTATCCAAATCGAGATAAGTCGAAGAGGCCTCCTCATAACGCCTCAATTCAAATAACGCCCTTGCTTTACCGATAAGACAATAGTCTTTTGTTATTTGATACTGCTTCCAGCGAATTCCTTTCTCGGTCATAAATCCCAAAGATCCTTCAGAACACTCCTCAAAGGCCCAAATAGCTTTTTTTGATTGTCCCGTAATACTATAAATACTTCCCCGTAACATAGAGACAAAAGGCCCTATAGAGCTATCTCCAAAATTACTCCTCAAGGCCTGAAGGGCCTTTCGATATTGACCTCGACGAAAATATTTTTTGGCACGAATATAATAAATAATAGGAGCCCCTACTCTTGAAAGAATCGAATCCGGCAAAGTTTCAAACTGCCTGACACCAACTTCGGCAATCAATTTCTCAATATTTCCCTCAAATCTATTAGAATTTCTTATTTGCTGTCTTCCGGAAAGAATTTCTTTCATGAAAGGAATAGCCGTAAAATAAAGATTTTCTTTAATAAGTCTATCGACAATGCGATCGTAGGATAGAGGGCCTCCGACTACATCATTTAACGATCTATCCGATATGCCGAATACTACCTGAATCTTTAATAAATAAAGAACTGCAATGAATCCTGCTTTTTTATACCTCATCCTCATCAAAAATATCCATCCTGTCCCTTACGACATCGTTTAAAGCACTATTCCCAAGCTAAATGTTAAATCCCAATGATTAAACCAAAATTTTTTTGTTCTATCTACATTATCATCCTTATAATAGACTGCCGTGACATTGAGACTTGTATTTAAAAATTCGTTGATAAAAAATTTCATCTCCAAATCGATCAAAGGCCCTGTATGACTCAACTCATCTTTGCAACCTGAACAACCTATTGGATCTTGAGCAGCACGTCTATTATTGGTTTCACTGAGTTTGGCAAAACCTAGACCGACGATAAAATCATAATAAAATATTTGATTAAAAAAATTGCCCTTAGAATAAAAAGGCGACCAAAGAAACATACCCCCTTGATAGCCCGAAACAAGACGCTGGACGGGAAAAGTCGATGCTTGGGAAAGGAGATCTTTATAGGATTCATCGCTTTCACTATTATTTTTGGAAAAGAGACCCCCAATTCCATAATCTTCAAAAATAAAAAGGCCCCCTCGAAACTGAATTTGTGTTGAACTGACAAAGGCCCCGGAAACCCCCTTGCCCAACCCTGCACTCAAAAAGGCCGATCGTTTTTTGCGAAATTTTCTATTTTGAAGGACATAAACTTCTTTATCCGGATCCAGCCAAGAAAAATCATATACCGAGGACTCTGATGCCAGACAATCAGGATTATTGTTAATAATTGCAAGGAAACTAATAAGGAGCCCTGCTTTCAACATTTTACAACCCCTAATATCGGTGACAATACCCTTTTTATTTTAACATGGATTGAAAAAACTAAGATAAGGAATAGCTAAAGACGGCACAACTTGCCGTAGTCACACTGTGAGCAATGAAGGGGATTGGTTTTATCGATTGAATTTAAATTCTTCCAAAAAGAGAAAATTTCTTCCTTTATGGATAAATACTCAACCCAATCAATCTCCTTTTTCTCCTCATCGAGGTAGAGCAAGGCAATTTCTATGGGATCATTTTTGTCAACTTTTTTGAGTTCCCATAAGGCAAAGGCATAAAGTTTTAACTGAAGCCAATAATGTTCGTCATTATCTCTTTTTCGACCACTTTTAAAGTCCCAAATTATTGTCGCTCGATCCCTTTCGATCATAAGATCCGGAGTTCCGGAAACTATCGTTCCAAATAAAGGAAATTTTAATGTTTGCTCGCTCAGTAACTTATTTTTTGAATAAGGAAGCAATTGTTTTTGAACCCATTCTAAGGGCCTTGAAAAAGATTCAACTCGATATGAACTATCTTGAATCATTCTCGAAATATCCGCATGAAGTCTCGTTCCTCTTTCCCTATTAGAAAGAGGGGGGAGAAATTCCTGTGGTTTTTTCTCGGCATCTCCTTTTTCTTCCGATAATGCGTTCTTAATATCTTGGAAAGATATTTTTAATATGTGAGATAAGTAAAATTTACGGGGACATTGGGCCGAAGTGGAAATGGCCGTTACGGAAAGATCTCCCAAAAGAAAAAGTTTACCCCCTTTCCCCTTGCTGGGAAAAACCCCTATGGGGTTTTTATGAAAAAAAGGCCTTTCATTGTCCATAAGAGGTGGTCTCTCTCTCTCTCCCTCAAGAATTTTTCTCTCAATTAAACTCGATTCCTCATCAAATAAAAATTCTTTAAAAAGATGAATCCAGCTCATTGAAGGTGAAGTAAACGATTTTTCAGGGAGAGAAAAATCAATCAATAGGAGTTCTTTTTTTGCTCTCGTGGTAGCAACATAGAGCAATCTTTTGTCCTCCATGGTCGAATACTCTTTCTCTTCACATTCTTCTAAAATTAAAAGAGGTGATTTATAAAAATCTTTCTGATCTTCTCTCAATTTCCAACGAAAACTACCCGGTTTTTTCCCAAAAAGAGGATAATCCACCCTTTCCCTTCCATTTGTATGGATTCCTGCCAAGATGACTCGATCGAACTCAAGTCCTTTTGCCGAATGAACGCTCATAATTTGTATTTTTTGCGGACAATCTCCTATCTGAAATTCAAAAGAAAACTTATCCTTGCCAACATTTTCAAAGAATAAATAAAAACGCTCGATATCATTACCACAAACTTCAAGAATATTCTTGATAAAGATAAGATTATGCTCTGTAATTGAAGTCGATAAATTATACTCAAAAAGAAATTTGACATAGGCATGATAAGGCCCCAACTCATCGAGTAAATCATAAAATTTTTCCAGGTTTTTCCTGTCTAAATGAGACTCTAAGGACAAGTGGCGAAAAATACTATTCATAATAAAAAGAGTAGATTGAGTCTCTCGCTTCGATAAATACCCCTTAGAAAGATGATAAAAAAGAATAAGAATAGGAGCTTCATCCTTTTCTATTTTTGCCTGAAAAGAAAAACTTATCCCCTGTTCAATCATTTGTGCCAATAACATTAAAGATGGATTTAACTTTTTGTAGAGAACGCAGGTCGTCTCCATAAGGTCATCTTGTTCATTCAAAATATCAATAATTTCTTTGGACTCTAAAAAGTTGATCTCCTTGCTCGAAAGTTTCTCCCCTTCGGATATTTTTATCTTTCGAGTTCTCATCTCAATTTTTCCGTTCAAATTATACTTTATATCTTGAGGAGGTGTTTGAAATAATATATTTGGAAGAAAGCTTTTAAAAAAAACATTATTAAATTTGATAATGCTTGGATGAGATCGATAATTATTTTTCAATTCAAGAGTTCGTGGCATTTTTTTTTCACATTCTTGAAAAACAGAGATATCTCCTCCTCTAAAATGATAGATGGCCTGCTTCACATCGCCGACAGTAAAGACCCTATTAAAATCATCCCCTATAACGGCCTTAATGATGTCAAATTGAATTCTTGAGGTATCTTGAAACTCATCAATGATAATATATCGATATTTTCCCCGGATACGGTCTTTAATCGACATCTTAGAAATACCTCTTAGAGTCAGGTATTCAAAGTCGGCAAAAGTAACACCATCAAACTTCTCATACGCATCACTAAGATGAGTAAAAACTTTTTGAATCCAATAAAACCACTGAGGAATCATGTCATTTTTGTTTTTTTCATAGGCTTCAAAAAATTCGATATTTTTATTTAAAAAATCCTTATATTTTTTTAAAACTTCAAATATTTCAAATAGATCCTCTTTAATATCTTTGGGACGACTAGGAAGTCTTTTATAAGATTGAAAAAAATCAAAATGGGCCCTAAGGTCATCAAGAGATTTGGGGCAGGATAAAATGCTTGAGGCCCTTTTGAGATAATCTGCAGCCGCTTTCTTCTCGACTCTATTTTCTATTTTATCATTTGATAAGGAAAAAATTTTAGAAAAACCCTTTTTTTCTAGGATTAGTTTTAAATCATGAGAAAAAGAAAATCTATTTATGTCATCTTCTCTAAATTTATTCCAAGCTATTTTCAAAGAAGAATCTAAGAAAATCTTATGCATCAACTGAAGCAAATCTCTTTTATTCATTCTCATGATCTTAAGAGGAGTATCATCGAGAGGATATTTAATAAAAAAGCTCTTCAGTGAATCATCTAAAAAAGCAAGGAGTTCATCATTTGAAACGATACGAATATCCGATGAAACATCTTTAAAATGACCTTCTCTTATAAGTTGCAAACAAAAGCCATGAATCGTCCCTACAAATAGATAATTCAAAAATGATCCTACCATCTCCCATTGCTCTCGATAGATATCTTCTTTTTTCTCTTTCTCGATTCTTTCTCTAAGACGAATGGCCAATTCTCCGGCAGCCTTTTTTGTAAAAGTCATCAAAACGATAGAGCTTAAATAATTTCTAAGAGATTTTTCAAATTGAAATTTATCTGCATTTTCATTCTTCTCAATAAATTTCAATAAAAGAAAATAGATATGTTCAACCAAAACGAATGTTTTTCCGGATCCGGCCCCTGCTTTAAGAAGAACACCTCCATCGTGTTCGGATGCTTCTTTTTGCTCACTATTAAGGCCCATTGCTAAAGCCCTCTTTCGCAAATTGAATTTAACACACAAAACCTACAAGTTTGAGACGACGTTGGATTTGGCAAAAAATGATCCTCTTTAAGTATCTTCCTAATATAATTTTCTTCCATTTTTCCATATTCCAAAATCATCGACTTTAAATCTTGAACAATATCTTTCTTTTTTATCCTGCAAGAAGATCCTTCTGAAATGAAAAGTGATTTACCGGGGTCACTAAGATTGATATAACCCAAAATTTTCCAATCATACGAAGAAGACAGGTGAAAAGCATAATGCCAAAGCTGTATTTTTTCGTATTCCATTATCGATTTTTTTGTAGGGATGCTTGATGATGACCGCTTGAAATCAAAAAGGTAATCCTGTCTATCCGACTTAATAATACAATCGACATCTCCACTTAATTTATATTCTTTCCCATCAATAGAAATTGAATTTTCAAGAGGTATTTCAAACTTAATTTCAAAATTATTGATTTCTTTTAAAAAATCAATCAATAATAAAACGCCATTCCTTCCATAGAGCCTTACCTCTTCCTTTAAGAGAAGATAATCTGCCGTATTCAAATTTTTCTCTTCAGTCTCACAAAACTGATTGATAATATACCCACATATATCCGAAAAAAGATTTTCATCAAAAGCGTACCAATTTGAACATTGCTCAAAATAATTCCCTATTACCTTATGTTCAAGTCGCCCTTTTTCTCTAGGCGAAAATTCATTTTTAAAAAGAGGGTTGAAGTAAAATCCATCTATATAGCGAGCATAGTATTTTCTCGGGCAATCGAGATAGGTTTGGAGTTTTGTCGGAGAGATGCTTCTCAAAGCTTTATGTTTAACTATCTTCTCCTCCTTAAAATTGTTCAAATGCTTTTTCCTATTATGATCTAAACTAAACTTTTTGAAAGAATACCCACCTTGTTCTATCAGTTCTTTCCATTCAGGGTTTTCTTTTTCAAGCCCTTTCTCTAAAAATAAAAAAGATTGATTTCTTATAAAAATCTCATAAAATTTCTGTTTAATAAAAAGAAAGTCAAGTTCCTTGCTCTTAATCGGGCCGATAGAGGCCAATTGGTTAATGGCCTCAAGAGAGTATGGGGAATGATTTGATTTCAAATTGTAATACTTCCCCTGCCCGATCAATAATATCGGCCGCATCGAATCACTTGTAAAATCCTTTAAGTTTAAAATATCTCCTTTAAATCCCTTTTCAGATAAAGGGATATGAAACGATCGAGGTTGATCCAAGAGAAGGATTTGCCTTATAAGTTCCCAATCAAAAGTATGCAAAAATTCATTTTCTTTTGATCGATCTTTCCATTCTTTTAAAATTTTCCCAAGGAAAGACCAACTTTTTACCTCTCTAAAATTTTGATCGTCGATTGATTTTTTTAAACAATCTTCACAATGCCTAATGGCGATCTCCGTTTTCTCTCCAATAAATTTTTGAATTTGAAGGTGGGCCTTCAAAATGGGGACTCTAAGAAATTCGTTCTGAGATTTAAAAAAATGCTCTCTTACGGGAAGCTCTAAAATATCTTCAATTTCGACTTTATCCTTAAATAAGACGATATCGGAATTCGATATCGAAGATTCTCTATCAAAAAAAGATAAAATAGCTTTGTTAAGATGATTTTTAGGATAATGGACAAGAGATCGAACCCTTGGACTTTCAGGATGGCCGTTATTAAAATCATCTTTTTGATTTTTTGCTTTGGGAAGAAAAGGAGAAAGTGATTCTCCTTTTAGCCACAAAGGCCAATCAAAAGTATTGGCCTTCTCAAAAACGATAGATGGAATCCAAATATCCACACCATGTTTTACGGCCATCGATTCAAGGAGTTCAATTTGCAAATTGGAAAAGAACTCAAATCCCCAGAAGATAAAATGAAAGTTCTCCTCTTTCCCCCATGGAGAACTCTCCCATTGCATGGCCAAATCCCTATACATTCTCTGCTCATCTTTTAGTTCTAGGTCAGAGCATAGTTGCCAAAGCAATCGAACGGCCCGCTGCGATTGCTCATCAAAACTTTCCAAGATACTTGTCATTAAATCTAAATTGAGAGAATAACTTCTTAAATCCGTCAATAGATTTAACGCCTTATAAAATTGAGGCCATGATTTTTCCGGGAAAAATTTTTTCCAGGCCACTCCAAGTACAAGCATAAGTTCTGATTTTTTCATGCCACTTAGAGAAAGACCTCTTTCAATAAACTCTCTCATACTGATGACATCAAATTCATTAAATTCATTTTTCAAAAAATCATTTTTGAGTACTTTTCTTAACGAATCGGCCTTTTGTGTATTTGGCGTCACGAAACGGAGTTTGCGGCTTCTGTCAATAATCTCGGCAGTATAGCGGATATCTGAACTGTGAAGGAAGAGAACTTTTCTTAGCACAAAATGCTCCGCCCCATTACATAATGGGGATGCCAAAGAAATGTAATCTCTTCTTTGTGAAGTTATTTAAAGTTCGATTGAGTACTTCGGCTTCTTCGTAAAGACCACAATAATTTTCAGCTCCGGCCCCCAGGGCCCAAACAGGTGAAAGGACAGAAGATTTTCGGTAAATAAGTCGATCCTTTCCACGAACAAAATCCCTCCATTGTCGCCCTCGCGTTGGCAATTCGAGAGGACGTGGTTCGGATGTCGTCAAAAGAACCAACATATCTGAATGTTCTTTTTCGAGATTAACAAAATACTCGAACATCTTTTCAATTTCTAAAAGGTAGCTTTTGATTTTATTCATCTTTTTCCGGACCAAGTAACGAGCGAGAGTATCATCTCGAATAATAAAGGCAAATTTTTGCTTTCCCTTAAAATGTCCTTCCATGATGGCCCTGATATTGATAAGGAGGGAGTTAAAGCATCCTTTCTTTTGGCAAGATTTATCGTAATAAGTTTTTCCTTCCTCAAAAAAGCCCGACTCCTGAGCATGGAAAAAATGATGTCCTTTCTTCGGCCACATCCTCCAAAGAACGACATCTTTTAAAAATGACTCTTTCTTACATTCCGTTGAATGGATCAAACTCGCTTTGGGTCTTGAAATTTTTTCCAAAATTCCAGTCCTATATCCTGCATAAAAAAGTCGACCCCATAAAGGTGTTCGATCATAATCTTGACATTTTTTTGTTATATTCTGAGTCCCTAAAGCTTGAGATAAAAAACTACTATAATGATCGGGCCTTAACTTATAAAGATTATATCTCCACATTTTACCAAAGCAGGTGGACTGTTCAAAAGAAGTCTTTAGTTTTGTACTCTTATAAAAAAATTTGAGAAGCGATATATGTTCTTCATCAAGCCCTGCAAAATGAAGCCAGACAATTTTCTTTGGGGCTTGTTCAAATTCATGCTCTTTTAAATTGATCCTTGCATAGTGGGAACAACCCTGACAAATAAAAAATATAATCGTCAATACAAAAATATGGCAAGATGTCTTCAAGACTTATTCTCCAACTTTTTAGCGACAAAAGATGCTGCCAAGAAAAAAGAAAGAATTTTATAGGCAAAGAAAAAACTTAACAAAAGGGATAGTCCTCCAATAAAATCGATAATAAATAAAGTCCATGAGAAAAAGAAAAGGGCATAGCCTAACATAAAAAAAATACTAAAAAAGAAACAAAATCTAAAAGGCAAACGATATCCTTTTCTTCTCTGAAAGGCCAATGATCCCGTCAAAAGGATGAGAGAGAAGAAAAATAACAAAGTCGGCCCTTTTCCAAAAAACAAATCGACTAAAAAAGAAACCGAAGGAACCAAAAGAAAGGCAAAAAAAATCATTGACCTCGGTGTAAATCCCATCCATTTTTTTCCATCGATCAACTTTTGAGGGTCAAAATGAAAGAGAAAAAGCACCCCCAACAAAAGACCGAGAACACTTTGAGACAAGGGGATCACGAACAAATCCGATCTCACGGATGAGGCCATCACAAGAAGCCCAAAGAAAAATATCCCCAAAGGCCCAAAACGGGCCATCTCAAAGGCCATCGCTCCCCTTAGAAAAGAATAGCGAAATGACACGGTCAATAAGATAACGGCCCCGTACAAGGCAAAGAGAAAAGAAAAAATCAAATGGATCGTGCCCATGGGTGGCCTTGAAAAGGGTTTTGCCGATAAGGGGCCCCACTCCCGTATTGTCTTATTCCGTCATTATACATAAAATAGGGAAGGAATGGAGGCCACTCGCGAAATTCTATGGGGGATTCCCCCCTCTTATAAAACCGCCATGTATGCCCTATTGCTCCTAGCAATGTGCGCTGCGTTGTTCGGGTTTTATCAAAAATTCCAATTCATCCTAAAAGGACAAGGCCTTCGGGCCCTTCTCCCTCCCAAGCTCAATTGGAAAAGTTTTTTCATGACGGCCCTTTTTACCGGAAAAGTTTCGAGAAAAAAAGATGTGGCCTTGTCCCACGGGCTCATCTTTTGGGGCTTTATGATCCTTTGGATTGCAACGGATCTGGTGGCCATTCACTATGATACTCCCTTTAAAGTTTTTCAGGGGACCACCTATAAGGTCATTTCATTTTTGGCCGATGTGGCCGGCCCCATGATTCTTTTAGGCCTCGGATTGGCCTTCTATAGACGTTACATCCTCCGCCCCGCTTACCTTTCCTCGACGGCCCCCCTTAGTGAACTGTGGATGTATCTCCAACTCTTCAACCTCGTCATTATAGGGCATATTCTCGAAGGTCTTAGAATCCTTGGAACGGGAATGCCCATCGGTGAAAAACTCTGGGCCCCTATCGGATGGATATTGGCCCTCTCCTTTCAATCTCTGGAACTCGACGATCAATCTTTAGGCACCGGCTATCGGTGGCTTTGGTTTTACCACATGGCTTCAACCATGGTCTTTGTGGCCTCCGTCGGCCTTTCTAAATTCTCCCATATTGTGATGGCCCCTCTAAGTGCTCTCATTACTCCGAAGAGAAGGGGTGGGGTTCTTTCGCCAATGGATTTTGAAGATGAAACCCGCGAAACATTTGGTCTAGGAAAAATTAGCGAACTTACGGCCAAACAAAAGTTTGACACCCAAGTTTGTGTCGAGTGTGGACGTTGCACGCAGGTCTGCCCGGCCAACCTTTCGGGAAAACCACTGGACCCCAAACTCATCATTACGAAGATGCGGGATTTTGTGAAAAAGACTCGAAAGGAAAAGAAAGAAGATGCCGGTTTTTGGGAAGAAAGCAACCCCCTCTACTCCTCTACCGAATTGGATTCTTGCACAACATGTGCCGCCTGTATGGAAGAATGTCCCGTCAATATCGAACATATCGATATCATCATGGAGGCCAAGCGCTATAAGGCCCTTACCCTAGGTGATATCCCTTCCACTGCGGCCACGGCCGTCAACAATATCAGAAACCAAGGAAATCCCTGGGGGATTTCTGCCGAAGATCGCTTTCAATGGGCACAGGGGCAAGACATTCCCGTCATTGAAGCCGGGAAACGAGTGGACTATCTCTATTATGTCGGCTGTGCAGGTTCCTACGATGCCAATAACCAAAAGGTTGTCCGAAGCACGGTTACGCTACTCAAGAAGGCCGGTGTCAGCTTTGCCGTTATGGGTAAAACGGAAAAGTGTAACGGCGATCCCGTTAGACGATTTGGAGATGAATATAGTTTTTTTGAAATAGCGATTGAAAATATCGCCAATATGAGACAATACGAGTTTGATAAAGTCGTCACCCACTGTCCACATTGCCTTCATACCATCGGAAAAGAATACGCCAAATTTGAAAATGGGCAATTTGAAACGATTCATCATACAGAACTCTTGCAAGATCTTTTAAAGTCAAAAAAACTTAAAGTCGATCGTCCATCCAATGATGAATTAACATTTCATGACCCTTGTTACCTTGGACGTCATCACGGTGAATACAATGCCCCAAGAGAAATTTTAAAAGCGGCCGGTGTGACGATTAAAGAAATGGATCAAAATAAAGATAAGGCCCTTTGTTGTGGGATGGGAGGAGGCAATATGTGGTATGAAATAGAAGATGGGGAGCATTTGGCCCTTAATCGTCTCGATCATATCGGCAAAACCAATGCTCCCAAGTTGGCCACGGCGTGTTCCTACTGTATGATCAATTTCCACTCTTCAAAAGGACAAAAAAACGCTACTCAAGAGCTACAAATTGAAGACGTTGCCGAGATTTTGGATAAAACTATTTCCTAAACCTTTTAGAATGAGGGTTTACATTCTGGGGGTTCTCATACCCTCCGTTCTTTTTTCTCAAGAGCAACATCCAAAACCCTACCCCGGGATCACCGAAACGATGAATAAACTCATCGCCATCGATAAGAAAGACCATAAAGGTCTTTCAAGTCAAATCAAAACAAGAATTATTCTATATAAAGAACTTAAAAAACTTCAAGATATCACTCTCGACCCAATCTTTCTAAGATCGATCCTTTTAAATTCAAAGGCCGGTTTTCTAGATATTGCCTCTCAAAAAGATTGTAAATTCTACTCTCTCTTAGAAAGCAAATTACTCTCGTGGCCCTCTCCTTTAAATGAAGGCCTACCGATTCGCTATGGCCAATCAGGGAGAAGGCCCAGCGCACTCACTCCATTCAAAGACTTTTTTAAATGGAAATATGAACAAGTATGCAAAGAAAATAATGATATTCCTATCATGCTCACAAAAAATCATATCGGCAAAACATTGGCCGCATTAAAATTTCCAATTCCAAATAACCAAAATGAATGTATGAAAGTTTTAAAAGAGGGGCAAAATCATAAATTATTTGCCCCTCTATGTCGAATATCTAAAAATATCAATGAATTAGAAAAGAATCGTAATGATCTTAGGAATCTTTCCCTTTCAGATTACGTCAAACGTCGCCAACTTCGTGCAAATATCCTTAAAGGTACTTTTTTAAAAAAGATGCTTTCCCCTCTCAAGATAGATTATATGGCCCATCTCTGTCGTTACCCCGGACTGAACTCTTTAAGCCAACAAAATTTTTGTAAAAAATTTCTAAAGACATCTTTTTGGAAAAAGATCTTTGCTAATAGGATTGAACGAACGGAACTTTTAGTCAAATGCCGGGCCCTTTTCGACAAACAAAAACTAGAGTTAAAAGATTTAAGTGCTTGCGTTGATCGTCTGACTCAAAATAAAACCGAATGTCACTACCTTGAATCCACACCATATCCGGCACTCGTTCCCATGCCTGACTGTGAATACCTTTCTGAAGCATTTGGAATTTCGAGATTGAAGGCCGATTATCAGGATTGTCCGGGAAGCCTTCATCATGAGGGGATTATTAACATATCTCGTATCCTTTCCCATTTTGACCAAGAAAAAGAGGCAAAAAAGGGGCCGACAAAAAAATCAAAGAAAAATACTCTCAACCCCAAAAACTGTGCGATAAATTCCATTTCTAAATTTGTCAATTTCAATTTTGATAATAAAAATGAAAAGATTTGGAGAATGCGTATTTGTTACCCCGATCCAATCGAAAATAAAGAAATATGTTTGCCCGCTATTATAGGGCAATCGGAAACACCCAATTATTCAGAGGCAAAAATTATTTCATATATCCTTCATCGAATAGAAGGGGCCCCTAAAAATATCAAATGTGAATTTGTTGAAAAAGGAGACTATAATCCTAACCTATTAAAATATCGCTATAAATGCTTTTTGATTTACGATAAAAATTATTGCAATGCCCTTTCATGTAAAAAGCGCATCATCTTCAACGATCAAGATATTGATAAAATTACTTATAAAGGAAGCCCTACTTTTGATTACTTCCCTAACTCTCTAAAGAATGACGAACGATCAATCACCTATCTTCTTGAAAAGGTACGGAAAGTTCAAAGACGGGCCATTAAAAATATAACAGATCTCAAATACTATTTGGGCACATATCCAAATGCTCTTATCCACGGCCAAGGATGCATCGAAGATATTTATCCAAGAAATTTCAATAAAAGATATATGAATCAATGTACCCCGATTAGCTTTATTATCGATGGATTTATTGAAAAGAATTTTAAATTTTACTTAATCGTGAGAACAGGTGCCGATAGTATCCACTCCCCTCGCATTGTAAGTTGGTTTCGTGTCTATAATTCTCTCGTCAATTACCAAAACCTTCAACCCATCAATCATTGGACTCTTTATGGAATACACTAAAATCGTAACTGCTCGCACCTCTAGCAAAAACTGTAATAAAGGCAAGGTAACTGTTCTCCACCCGGATAAGATTGGTAGGAGGCAACGAGGAGCGACCGAGGCGTGCTTCCTGCACGTCGCAGGGAAGCGACGAGGCAGTCGA
>JAPONP010000140.1 GCA_026713835.1 Bacteriovoracales bacterium | reverse complement strand
GAATGGCTTATTGGAGATGTCGAGGCCCAAGAGATTATCCTTACAAGCGAGGGCAAGGGAGAACTCTTTGAGTCTCTTTCGATCATCCCCTCTTCCCGCCATCTGGCCAATATGTCAAAACTCCTCATTCTCTCCGAAGGAGAGGTTCGCAAACTCGCCGGCCGTAAAGAAAGATTGCTCAAAATTCGCCTCGATGAACTTCGAGAACATTTCGACTATGTGGTCATCGATACCCCTCCCATGCTAGGAGATGAGCTCGTCATGGCTTTGGTAGCCGCCAATAGGGTTTTTATCCCCACTCAAGCTCAAGACTATTCCATCGATGGGCTGGAAGAGCTTATGGATACCTTTGAAATCATCAAAGAAACGGAAAATCCCGATTTAGAATTTTCTATCATCCCCTCCATGATTAACATAAGGAGAAATGTGGAAAGACAGCGCTTAGAGGAACTGCAACAATCTTTTTCCGTCACCCCGCCGGTCAAAAACTTGGTTCAATATCAAGAATCCATCTCCCTCCAACGCCCCGTCTGCCTCATGGGAAAAAAGAGCCGGGGTCGTCAGGCCCTTGAGGCCCTTTGGGATTCCCTTGGTTTCTAAAAAATAAAGGAAAGAAAAAAGGAATCCACCATGGCCAAAACATTTGCTCCTCGAACATCGAAAAAGAAACGTAGTAAAATCGATCTCTCCTCTCTTTCTTTGGAGCGAGACGTTTTTAAGCGAAGCGATCAAAAGCTCTTTGAAGGGGCGATGATCGAAAATATCAAACTTTCCCAAATACAGCTCAAAGAGCAAGTTCGCACTAAATTTCAAGATGATTCCCTCCGAGAGCTAGCGGCCAATATCAAAATTAACGGCCTCATCCAACCTCTCGTGGTTTATCGAAATGAAAGTGGAGAACTCACCCTTATCTGCGGAGAAAGACGCTACCGGGCCATGACTCGAATCAATCAAATGGAGAGTGCGCCTTGTTTTATCTTGGAAAACAAAACCCAAGAGGAACTGATGGCGATTCAGTTTAGTGAAAATACTTCAAGGGAAGAACTTCATTACGTCGATAGGGCGGATGGTATTCTCAATTATCAAAAAGCTACCGGACAAAGCGAGAGAAAAATTTGCCAGGCTTTGGGCATTTCTAAATCCGAAGTCCACCGAGGCCTTCTTATCGCCAGACTCCCCAAAAAGCTAAGAGATGCAGCCAAAATCTTCGATATAGAAAAGTACGTCCTTTTAGAAGTGGGCTCGGTCAAGGATGCCGAAACTCGCCGAGAACTCAAAAAAATGATCGGCCAAGGTCAACTCACCAAAAGGGCCCAATTGAAAAAAGCTCTGGCGGCCCGTCGGCAAAAAGCCGTTCCGGCTCGACGCACAAACCTAGACAACGAAGCTCGTCCCTAATGTAACTGCTCGCACCTCTAGCAAAAACTGTAATAAAGGCAAGGTAACTGTTCTCCACCCGGATAAGATTGGTAGGAGGCAACGAGGAGCGACCGAGGCGTGCTTCCTGCACGTCGCAGGTAAGCGACGAGGCAGTCGACTGCCAAGATTGCCGGGGGGTGAGCAGTTACTCCCTAATCGAGT
>JAPONP010000139.1 GCA_026713835.1 Bacteriovoracales bacterium | reverse complement strand
GGTCGAGACGGAAGAGGACTTGGGGAGTTCACCGTTATGTTGAAAAAATTCCCGCCACGTCTCGTCCACAGAGCTTGGATCCAAAAGAAAACTTTGGTAGAGAGAGTCGATATAATGACCATCGCTGTTGATTAAAAAAGAAAGATCCACTGGGTTATCCGTATGGGTTGATCTCGTACCGATGAACTAGGGAGTGTCAGTATAGCGTTTTCTGGAAACCCTCGTCTAGTGCTTCGACCATTTGAAGTAGTGCCCCGACCATTTGAAGCGGGATTCAAAAAGTGCGTTGCGTTGTGATTGACATGACGACACTTCTTTCGCTTAAATAGGGCGATGATGACAGGACTTCAAAATGCTCTTATGACCGTCTTTTTGGTCTATGGCGGTGCTTCTCACGCCCAGTCCCTTTGGGATCGACTCTTTTTTGACCATTTCGATGGGATGGAGATGGGCAAGGGAATGGGAGGGGACGTGGAGATTCAGTGGTCCGAAACCCCAAAGGCCCACGTTCTCACCGTCACGCCGAAGGCTTCAAAGGATGTTCCTCTCGATATCGACATCGCAAATGGTTTCGTCAAGGTGTCGGGCAAAGTCGTCAAACGGGAGGTCGTGGAAAGAGGGGGCTCCAAGTCTCATTCCTCTTACCTCTCCCGGTTCTCTAATTCTTTTGCCGTTCCCGAAGGGGCCGATGAGTCCAAGGCCAAGATCGAGCAGGCGGGCCCGTCCGTTAAGATCACTTTCCCCAAAATTGTGGGATACCGTCCTCAAACAAGACCAAAAAGACCCCTCAAGACAAAAAAATCAAAGAGGAGGGGGCTTCGAAACCTCGATATTCCCGGGGATAGGATTTAATGGGGGATCGCCTCGATCAATCCTTAGGCCGTCTCGTTCTAAGACAATTTAAAGAGTTTTGGTGGGTTTACCTCCTGGCCCTGACGGCCATGTTTTTTACCCATTTCTTTCAAGTGGAACTGCCCTTTATTGCCAAGGAATTGGGGGAGTTGGTTCTTGGCGGTCAGATGGAAAAAATCTCCTACGGAACATATTTTCTTATCGCTTTGGGGATCATCTTCTTTCGCACCTCTTCAAGGGCCCTTTTTTTTTGGCCGGCCCGAGTTCTTCAGGGCAAGCTTCAAGAAGAACTCATGGGAAAAATTGAGCAAAGTTCCCCGTGGCGTTACAGGTCTTACTCCTCCGGGCAAATTTATCAGCTTCTCGTCAACGACCTTATGAATATGAGGGCCTTTATCGGCTTTGCCCTTCTCCAAGTGGGAAATATCGTTATCGCCGTCAGCATATTGGTGCCGAGGCTGGCCGATTTTAATTCCAAACTTCTTTTGGCCTTCACCCCCATCATCGTTTGTATGGGTATTTTTTTTCTTTTGACCTCTTATTCTCAAAAATTTTACAAAAGGATGGTCGATATCCAAGGAGATGTTCAAAACTTTATCATCGAAACCTACGAGGGAAAAAAGAGCATCAAAAATTTTCAGGCAGAGGATTCCTTCATCCAATTATTTGAAGGAGAATGTCGCAAAGAACTCGGGTTTTTCTTTAAGGGGGCCATGGGGCCCGTCTTTTCGATCCCCCTTATGAGATTGGGGATAGGACTGACCTTTCTTTGGGGGGCCTATATCATCTACAGTGAAAAGCTGGGCAGTACGTCCCTAATTCTTTTTTCCGGATTTGTTTTTTTATTTCAAGGGCCCCTCATGTTTACGTCGTGGATAGGGGTGGTGTTTAGCCGAACTTTTGGTTCTTGGCAACGAATAAAAAAGATGGTCAAAACCCTTCAGACCGAATCTTTGGAAGAAAAAAACATCCACCGACTCAACGAGGGTCAAAAACATTTCAATATGGTTTTATGGGAGAAAAAATCCTCTTTTCTCTTTCACCCCCAAGGCCTTAATGTGATAAGCGGAGAGACGGGGGCGGGGAAATCCACCCTTTTGCTCCACTATGCGACAAGGCTTAAATCCGAAGGCCGAAACATTTCCTATGTGGCCCAACAACCCTATCTCTATAGCGATACCGTATCCAGCAATATCTTTTTGGGACGAGAACCCGACCCCAAAAAGGTCAAAACCGTCCACTTCTTACTCGATCTCTTTCAGCTAGGTATTTTGGGAAAAAATTTTTCGTCCATCATGGCCATGGAGGTGGGGGAGAACGGAAAGCGCGTTTCCGGGGGGCAGGCCAAGAGGATATGTTTGATTAGAAGTTTGATTTCGGAAAGTGATACGGTTATTTGGGACGATCCTTTTTCCAGTGTGGATCTCATTTCGGAAAAAGAGATTATGACGGCCCTTCAAAAGAGCAAACTCTTGGCCCACAAAACCATCCTTTTGACCTCACACCGTCTCTCCACCGTCAAGCTCAGTGATTACATTTTTCATATCGCCAAAGACGACGGCCTTGTGGAGAGCGGGCCCGTCAAAGAGATCCTCAAAAAAAAGACAAAGGTTTATGAGTACTTTAAAGAGCAAATGGTTTGACATTTTTTTTGGGAAAAAATCGATTCCCCTTCTCATCGTCATCTTCACTTGTCTTGGCGTTTCGGCTTATTTGGGCTATCTCCTCCCTCAAAAAATTGCAGACCTCTTTGAATCTTATGAAACCGAAAAGAATTTTTTGGCCATCATCCAATTTCTGTTGATGATCTATGTGGCCGAATACCTCAATCGCATTCTCTACAACGTCACTACAACCCGTCTCGTGCAAAAGGCCATTTTGAGAATTAGGCTCTACTGCTACCACCAATGGCTTTTGAGATACGAAACCCAAAGGTCGAAAAAGGAGCAAAAAGAGTTTCCCTTGGGAGAAGTCTTGTCCCGCTTGATGAATGATACAGAGGCCATTCGAGAACTCATCACCTCCGGGAGCTTTGGCATTTTCGTGGATATTTTATTCATCTCCTCTTGCTTGTACAGCTTTATACGAATCGATAGGTGGAGCGGAACGCTCCTTACGGTCATCGAATCCATCTTCGTCGTCCTTTTGATCTTTGGTTCCAGGGCCATGGCGAAAACCTTTCTCAAGGTGAGAAAGGAGATAGGCTTTCTCTCTCAAACCGTGGCCGATGTGACCAAGGGGGTGAGGGAAAATTATTATAACGAAAACGCCGATTTTGCCCAAAAGAAGGTCAAGAATCGATTTCAAAAGTTTTTGCGCGAACAGCTCAAGGCCAATCTCATTGAGGCGAGCTATTATTCCGTGGCCGAATCCCTCTATCCCATTTTCTTGGCCATGGTGGGGATCATCTTTTCCTACTCCCCTTTGGTGGCCGGCGGTGTGGTCGCCTCGATTATCGACTTGATCCAAAGGTCGATCGATCCCATTCGGGATATTACGGGAAAGATGAGCAATATCCAAAGGGCCGGGGCCGGGATCAGACGGATGAACGAGTTTATCGAAAGTTTAAAGCGGGAAGTTTTGATCGAGGTGAGGGCGAGGGGAGAGGATATCGCCTTTCACTCCCTTGAGGTTTGCGTCCACGAGTTCTCCTACCCTTTAAGAGACGATGAGGAGGGGAGCTTTTCCCTCAAAGATATTCACTTCAAGGGGAAAAAGGGAGAGCTTTTGGGCATCGTGGGCCTAAGTGGTTCGGGAAAATCCACCCTTTTAAAAATTCTAACCTGCGATTTGTTTCCCGAAAAAGGAGAACTGACCCTTCACACGGAAACCCAAAAGATTCGTTTTGATTTCAAAGATATTACGGCCTTGCAAAATTATAGGGATCAGATCAGTTTGGTTTCCCAGGACTCCCATATCTTTACCGCTTCCCTGTCCTTTAATATCGCGATGGATTTGGAACGGGATAAAGAGGTTGAGACCTTTTGGGAAACGGCCAAGGAAAAGCTCCCCTATCTGGGCATCTGGGGGATTTGTCCGCAAGATCAAATCGATCCCAAAGAACTTTCCATGGGGCAAAAACAACTCGTCAGTGCTTTGAGGGCCTGCTTTTTGAAAAGACCCGTGGTGCTTTTCGATGAGATCTCTTCGGGGCTGGATTCGAGTCTTGAGATGGCCCTCCGGCAACTCGTCCTCTTAGTTCAAAAACAGGCCTTGACCATCATCGTGGCCCATCGAATTGAAACCTTGATCTTTGCCCAAAAGATACTGGTGATGGATGGAGGGAAATTGGTCGCCTCGGGAGAACACGCAGACCTTATCCTCAAAAACGACCGCTATCGGGAATTTGTCGCCCACCTTCGCCATTCCCATGAGGAAACATTCGATTTGCTTTTGCAAAATGAAGATCAACTGCTACCATAGCGAAAAACCCTCTTTTTGCCCTTAGGAGTTATCGATGACAAATCGCCTCAAACCTTTAGTTCGGATTATTTTTCCATTTACCCTCTTGTTTGCCTCCTGTTCCCAAGATGCGGACTCGACCCCCGACTTTACGTTTAAACCGCCTCCTCGACCCGGTGCCATCATCAAGATCGCCGATCAAGTGATCTCGGTGCAAGAGGGTCTTTCGGGAATCGAAGCCGATATCTACGATTTGGAAAAAAAACTTTTCGATCTCAAATACAATCATTTGAAATCCCTTCTCATCAAAAAATTGGCGGCCAAAGACCCCAAGATCGGTGGGCGCAGTACGGATGAATTTATGGAGCAGGAGGTTTTGAGTAAGGTCAAGCCCAGCAAAAAACAGGTGGATGATTTTATCAATGAGCGCAAGATTCCCAAAGAGCATATAAACGATCAATTGCGTCAGCGAGTCGAGTCCTTTTTGATGAAACGATTAAAGGAAGAAGCTGCGGATAAGTGGTTGGCCGAAAAATCCAAGAAGGAAAATATCGAGATTTATCTTAAACGTCCCGAACGCCCCGTTTTCTCCGTGTCCGAGGGCAAGGCCCCAACCATGGGAAGTCCCCGTGCCAAGGTCGCTATCGTCGAGTTTTCCGATTTTGAATGTCCCTTTTGCCGAAAGGGGGCCGATGTCCTCAAAAAGGTGAAAAAGAAATTCGGCGGCGATGTGCGGGTGGCCTTTAAACATTTCCCTCTGCCCTTTCACAAAAAGGCCAAGGGAGCGGCCCACGCCTCCATGTGCGCCTACGAGGAGAACAAGAAGGCTTTTTGGAAATTCCACGATCTCATGTTTGAAAATCAATCCTCTCTCGATGCCAAAGGTCTTGAGGACTTGGCCGCCAAGGCCAAATTGGATGTGAAAAAATTTAAAACCTGCATGGAGAGCAACAGGCACATGGCCCATATCGAACAGGATATCGCCGAAGGAAAAAAACTTGGGATTCGATCCACCCCGACTTTTTTTATCAACGGAAGAGTCGTCCGAGGGGCCAGCGAATCTGAAATTTTTGACGAGATTCGCCACCATCTCAAATAATAAGGGCCCATCGTTGTCATAAGGGCCTGTCTTTGGGGTGGTTGTTGCACTGTCTCGTGGACGGCCCGACGCCTGATTCACGTTGCCGGTGCGACTCTTATGATTTTCGACACGTACCCCATTCCAACAAAAAGCATGGGCAGAGTCCATGCTGCCCCTTTGGATCTATTGAGGGCCCCGGGGCGGCAAAATGCCCTCCCCAGAGTTTTCAAAAGTGAATTGACGATGCGACGTGGACGGCACGTTGCAAACTTCATCCATATAAAATCAAGTTTGATAATACAACTTATATATTGTATTATGGAGTATGCCATTAAGTGGAAAGCTGCTAGTGAGAATGTTGAAAAAAGATGGTTGGGACATGGTCAGAATAAAAGGAAGCCATCATATCATGAAGAAGGGAGATAAAACGATTTCTATTCCCGTCCATGGAAATCAATCCTTAAAAAAAGGAATCGAAAAGAAATTACTTACATTAGCGGGGATAAAGAAAAAATGAAATATTTTGCTCGTATCACAAAGCAAGGTAAAAACGATTATCTTGTCGAGTTTCCCGATTTAGAAGGATGCCTTACTCAGGGAGATAGCTTGAAGGATGCTCGCCAAAATGCACATGAAGCACTGAATGGCTGGCTTGCGGCCAGATGTGATTATAACCTGGACATCCCTAATCCCAAAAAGAGAAAGGGCAAAAATGATTATCCAATAGATGTTGAGTTTAGAACTGCTCTTGCGATTATTTTAAGAAAAAATAGAAAGGCACAAAATATGACTCAAACACAGGCCGCAAAAAAACTTGGAATAACCCAGCAGGCCTATGCGAGATTAGAACATCCTTATAAGGCCAACCCTTCTCTTTCTACGCTGGAAAAATTGTCAAAAACACTGAATATCGATTTTTATTTTGATTTGGCAGCTTAGAGCAATTGGGCCCTTATTTCATTCCATGCCGCCCCTTTGGGCCTATTGGGGGCCTCTGGGGCGGCAGCATACCTTCAAGTTTTCAAAAGTGAATTGACGATGCGACGTGGATGTTTGGATTCAATATCTCAGTTCCACTCGGGGCCTAAGTCTATATCGTAACGGCACGCTACATGCACAGGCTTTCCAATTAAAGTCTTATCGTCAAGATTAGTATGGCGTTCTATATAAAAACCACCAGGATAATGAGTTCCAAACCAATAAGGAAATTCAATTGTCCCTTTTGTATAAAAATTCATGATCGCTCCATCCAGAGATACATCTCTACTATCTTCACTAGGAACTATTTTAAAGAGGATTGAAAATGATAGACCCTTATCAGAATGCCCGCCAGAACCCACCGGCAGCTTGAATTCTACAGGGTTTATCCTCGTGGCATTCAATAGTTCGGTTTTCAGTCTTCGATAACGTACATTCATGGAAATCTTGACGGGTTTATTCTTATCAAAATCCACAAAAAGTTTGTATTGGCCATCCAAACTTGAACACTTAAATTCCTTTGGTAAAAGGATCGCTCCGATAGATGGGATAGAAAAAATGGAGACAAAAATAAATACGAACATCTTTTCTTTCATAAGTAAAACTCCTTATTAACTGGCTGGGTTTATTTATTGTTGCACTGTCTCGTGGACGGCCCGGCCCTCTTCACACGTTATTTTCATACCGTCATCTGTGGTATAGCTTCCTCCGTTTTTGAGGGAAATGTTTCCTGCAAAAGCAGCACCCATTGTAGTCAGGGCCAGTGTTGTCGTAAGGGATCTAAGTTGTCGTATCATGGTTTAGCTCCTTGTTTGATTATTGATGTGGCGATGAACTCTTAATAGCCGATAGAAAAGGACTTATCTAGTCAGTGTGAAAAAATGACATGGTGAGGGCCCTACGAGGGGGCCTATTGCCAAACTTACAAGAGCGGAGCGATCACCAAGGCCACGATGCTCATGAGCTTGACGAGGATATTCATGGAAGGGCCCGAGGTGTCTTTGAAGGGATCACCCACGGTGTCACCGGTGACGGCTGCCTTGTGGGCCTCGGAGCCCTTGGACTCCCCTTCGATATGTCCTTGCTCGATGGATTTTTTGGCGTTATCCCAGGCCCCACCCGCATTGGCCATAAAGAGGGCCAAGAGGACTCCCGTGACCGTGGCCCCGGCGAGCATTCCCCCGAGGGCCTCCTTCCCCAGAACCAAACCCACCAAGATGGGAGAGGAGATGGCCACGATTCCCGGAACGAGCATTTCTTTGAGGGCCGCGGTGGTGGCGATGGAAACACAACGGGCCGTATCGGGCTTGCCCGTTCCCTCCATAAGGCCCGGGATTTCTCGAAACTGACGGCGAACTTCCTCCACCATGCTTTGGGCGGCTTTGCCCACGGAGTTCATGGTGTTGGCCCCGGCGAAAAAGGGGAGGGTTCCTCCGACGAGAAGGCCTATGACCACCAAAGGATTGATGATATTGATGGTTTTTAAATCCACGGCTGCAGCGTAGGCACTGAACATGGCCAATGCGGTGAGGGCCGCAGAGCCGATGGCAAAGCCCTTGCCGATGGCCGCCGTCGTGTTGCCGATGGAGTCCAAACCGTCGGTGATTTTTCTCACTTCCGGGCCCAACTCGCTCATCTCCGCGATGCCTCCGGCGTTGTCGGAGATAGGGCCGTAGGCATCCACGGTCATGGTGACTCCCGTAGTGGCCAACATCCCCACGGCGGCGATGCCGATGCCGTAGAGATTGGCGCACTCATTGGCCAAGAAGATGGCGGCGGCGATCACGAGAACCGGAAGGACGCAGGAGTACATCCCCACGGCGATTCCCGAAATGATATTGGTGGCGGGCCCCGTCTTTCCAGCCAGGGCCACGGCTTTGACCGGGGCAAACTCCCCGGCGGTGTAGTATTCCGTGATGAGCCCGACGATGAGACCTGCGAGGGAACCCACGATCATGGCCCAATAGGGGCCCATGGCGTAGGGGAAAACCGAGGTGTCGAAATGCATCCGAGAGATGATCCAATAGGAGCCGGCGAAGAGGGCCAAAAGCCCGATGATGGGGGCGAGCCTCAAGGCCCAGGCGGGATCGATATTTTTGAGAGCGTTCATGGAGAGGATGCCTAAAACCGAGGAGAGAAGGCCCACGGTGATGATGAGGATGGGAAGAATCGTGGCCTCCATAGACATGGCGGTAAAGGTGGAGCCGATGAACATGGTGGCGATCACGGAGCCCACATAGGATTCAAAGATATCGGCCCCCATCCCGGCCGTGTCGCCTACGTTATCGCCTACGTTATCGGCGATGGTGGCCGGGTTTCTGGGGTCGTCTTCCGGGATGCCGGCTTCCACTTTCCCCACCAAGTCGGCCCCTACGTCCGCCGCTTTGGTGTAGATGCCGCCGCCGATTCGGGCAAAGAGGGCGATGGATGAGGCCCCCATGGCAAAGCCGTTTAAGGCCTCGATGGTGGGAGCATCTCGAAGAAAGGAGTAGGCCACGGCCACCCCAAAAAGTCCCAGGGACGCCACGGACATCCCCATGATGGAGCCCCCATAGAAGGCCACGGACAAGGCCTTTCCCGTTCCCTCGGCACTGGCCGCCTGTGTGGTGCGGACGTTGGCCTTGGTGGCCGCCTTCATGCCGATAAAACCGCAGACCATGGAGATCAAGGCCCCGGAGAGATAGCAAAGGGAGGTCTTCCAGCCGAGTACACTCCAAAGAATCGTGGCCACCACCAGGAGAAAGAGGATGAGGATGGAGTACTCCTTTTTCAAGAATGTCATGGAGCCATCCTCGATGAGCTTGGCGATGCCACTCATCTTATCGTTTCCCCGAGGTTGGCGAACCAACCAAAAATAGGTGGACAAAACGAAGAGAAAGCCGGCCAAACCGACGAGGGGAGAGTAGAGAAATACCATTTGAGTCATTGTCAAAATCCTCCAATAGGCTCCAGGATGGGATTCTTTTTTTTGTGGATAGACTTTAGGTTATCGGCCCCATATTTGACAACAAAATAATGGCCTCTAATATGGTAGGGAGGGGGGCGTCTTTGGGGAGCGACGATTTTGCAAAGAATCAAAACGAGGCCCGTCCCCCGTTGATCTCTTTGATCTTCCCCGCCTTGAAGATGGGATCGGCCACCCTCTTGAGTCGCCTCTTGGGACTGGTGAGGGAACAGGCCATGGCCTTTTACTTCGGGGCCACGGGCGTTATGGATGCCTTTCTCGTGGCCTACCGAATCCCCAATCTCATGAGGGACCTCTTTGCGGAAGGGGCCTTCTCCTCCGCCTTCGTCCCCGTCTTTACGGAAAAAATGCAAAAGGACCCCGCCTATGCGAGGCGATTGCTCTGGACCCTCTTCATCTGTCTTTTGGCCGTGACCGGAGTGTTTTCCCTTATCATCATCTTCTTTGCCCCGGGCATCGTTTCCTTTTTTGCCCCGGCCTTTGCAAAAGATCGGGCCCTCTTTGAACTCACCGTGTCCTTGGTTCGAATCATGTCCCCCTTCCTGGCCTTGGTTTCCGTGGCGGCCCTCTTTATGGGGGCCCTCAACGCCCTCAAGGTCTTTTTCGTCCCGGCCTTGGCCCCGGCGATCTTCAACGTCACCATGATCGTCTCCATGGTGACGAGCGGTTTCATCATCGAAAGGGGATTTTTTAGGGATTCCGCGGGCCTTGGCCCCATCGTCCTCGTGGCCTTTGGGGTCTGCTTGGGGGGCCTTCTTCAAGGTCTTATCCAATTTCCCTGCCTCTTGGCCAAAAAGATGGGCCCAACTCTCAGGGTCGATTTTTTCGACAAAAATGTGAGGAGGGTTTTTAAAAAACTTGGGCCCGGTCTTTTGGGCTTTGCCTCCACCCAGATCAATCTCGTGGTCAATACGATTTTGGCCACCTCAACCGTGGTGGGGGCGGTCTCCTGGCTGAGCTTTGCCTTTCGTCTCTTCCAATTTCCCGTGGGCATCATGGGGGTTTCCGTGGCCAATTCCAATTTGGTTTTGTTCAGTGAGGCCTGGAAGAAAGGGGATCGCAAGCGGGCCTTGGCCACCTTGAAGCAAGCGATCCGCCTCTCTCTCTTTTTGCTCCTTCCCGCTGCGGCCCTCCTCTGGGCCCTCTGCCTCCCCATGGTTCAAGTGGTCTTTGAACGGGGAGAATTTGGCCCCCGGGACTCCCTCAACACGGCTAAGGCCTTAGGCCTTTATTCCCTGGGGCTGCCCTTCTACGGTCTTTACAAGGTCTTCGTTCCGGTTTTTTATGCGCTGGATAAAGAAAAAATCCCCGTTTTGACCTCCGCCCTTTCCGTGGGCTTCAATGTCGCTTTTTGCGTCGCCCTCGTCCCCCACTACGGCTTTGCGGTGTTGGCCTTGGGCATGGGGGTCTCCATCTTCCTCAACATCTCCATCCAGGCCCTCGCCCTCAAGCGTTGCCTGGCCTGTCCTTGGGGAGTCTTTTTTGACGTGAAAACCCTCAAGATGACCGTGGCCTCCCTCCTCGCTGCTCTGGGCATAGCGTTGGCCCAAAGCTCATGGGGGGCGGGGGAAGTCTTTTCTCAAGGTCTCGGGGGCAGGCTTTTGTCCCTGATCTCTTACGCTCTGTGTGGAGTTTTCATTTACGGGATTTCCCTCCTCTTGATGGGAGAGAAGCTTGCCAAAAGGTCTTTTCGAGATGGGCCCTCGTCCCACTAGGGGGAAAAGACCGGGTTTTTCCCTTTGCTTTTTCTTTACTTTCCCTTTACGTTGGGTATGATGGGGCCAACACAATTGATCTCTTTAGATTCCGTCGAGGACAAATGTTATGAAAACTGACTTTGAAACCCTCAAGGCATTGGCCGCCTATACATTGAATTACCTCACAGAGCATAAAATCGTTCAATACAATGTGGACGTCAGGCTCGACATCATCGAGGCCATGGCCACGGAACTTGGCGTGGGCCTTTCCACGGATGACGATATTCGGGATCAGGCTATCGAAGAGGTGGAGGAAAAGATGGGCCTGGTTCAAGGAGATATTACGGAAACCGAAATGTATAACCACGCCCGAAAAGAGATCATCAAGGCCTTTAACGGAGAGATGGTTGGAGGGCTCTATCTGGTGGAATCCCTCAACCAATTGGCCAATCGCATGAGGGCCTTTCTTCTCGAAAACGATTTAATAGACGATGTTTTCGCTTCCGACGATGAGATCGTGGATTTTCTCATCAAGGTGGTGGGAAGATTTAGCCCACAGAGAGCTTAATCGTCATTCAAGGCCCACTCTTAGATTTCTCCAAACCCATCCGTCAACGCAAACTTCGTTGGGGCCCAGTGACCCGTCGGTTCGGTGCCCAAAGGTCATGGTGAGGGCCTCTCGACCGTTAAAGGAAATGGATCTTACATTCGGGACACCCCTAAACGTTGCGACGGTTCGTTGCCCTGAAAAGGTTCGTCGGCTTGAAGAATCAAAGATGCGAAGGGCCCAAAGGCTTCGTCCCATATCGTAGGTGTAGTGGATGGAATACCTCCCCGGGGGCATGGAGAGCTGTCGGATAAATTTTTCCTTGTTTCCGTGTTTTTGTCCGATCCCTTGCCTAAGGGTCAAAAGCTGGCGGCGTCCGAGGTCAGTCAACATTATTTTCCCAAAGAGGTTGGAATGTCGTTTGTTCTTTGAGGCCCAAACGAGGGAGTGTTTCTTTTGTCCTCCCGGCACATAGCCAGAAATATCCACATCAAAGCGAAGATCGAGCTTGGTGTAGGTTCCCCTCCTCGGCACGAGAGGGGAGTAGAGCTTGTTGGTGGGAGAGCAGCCCGAATGAAAGACGCCCGGGATGTTCCCTTCATCGGGGGGAGTGCCGTTGTCCGTTGAGGGTGATGTTAAAATGTCTTTTTTCCCGCAAGAAGTTCCCGGAAAATTTTTATATGTTTTCACGATCCCCGTCCGGGTATCTCTCACCCTAAGCTCAAATTCCAGATCCGTCATCACGGCGTAAGCGATTTCAAAATGATTGCTCTCTTTTTCCAAGATCTTCACGAGCAATTCCGTGTTGGTTGGACTAAAAAACCAAAACTTTCCCGTAGTACCCTTATAGTGGGAATTGATATTTTGGGAATCAAGATTTTGGGCATATCCTTTTCCCTGCTGCTGCCTTGCCGGTACTTTCCAACGAACATCGAGGGCAAATCTTTTCCCCGTTTCACCACCTAAACAGAGGGAATGTCTTCCCTTTTGGCAAGGGCCAAGATCACTCGTGGATTCTGTGACGGGTGAATTATTTTGACTACAGGAGGGTTTTTTTCCATGCCTTCTCAATCGGGACACTTTTCCCGTTTTGTAGTCCCGGATCTCGAGCCTTACGGGCAGATCGCTCAAGACATCCCAATAGGGGCGAAATGTTTTTTGATTTGGGAAATAGAGGAATTTGACCGTGGCCTCGATATTTTCCCTGCTGAGAAACCAAAAGTATCCGACACTCAATGACTCTCTTATGGGGTGGGCCCGTCTCCAGGAGCCGTTGGCCAAATAGGAAAGCCTGGCCCCAAAGCGATTGTTTTGCAAACAAAGCTCGTAAGAATTTTGGCCTTGGGGGCATTGGGGTGTCGTTCTTGGATGGGGAGGGTAACGATGGGGCAGTTCATGGGGCCCGGATCGATCGATGCCATGGGCCGTGCCGTAAGGAAAGGCCTGTGGGGTGCTTAAAATCGCTGCCAGAATCAGGATGTGATTTAGTCTCATGATCGTTTCCCTCCTCGCTTCCCGTCAGTGGCAAGCGATTCCTCCATAATATCACGGATTCCTAGCGAGGGAGAAATAAGGGGAATTTTATGGGGTTCGGCCCAAAAGAGTGCCCGATTATCTTGGCAACTCATGCCAAATGATAGGCTTTCTATCCCTCTTTTTCTTTGCCCTTTGCCACCGGAAAAAATTACGCACGGGGTTGACTCGGCCCTGATTCTTTTTTTATAAAGCACCTAATAAATTGAACTAAATAGGAGAGTTTATGAAAAAGCTCAGATTATCCCTAGTTATTTTAGCATTGGCCGTCGGTCAGTATTCTCATGCCGGTCGTTCGTTGGCCGTGGGTGCGGCCCGAACTGTGGCCAAGACCATGGCGGGACAACGGTATCTTTCCCAGATGACGGGTAAAAGTTTGGAGCAGATAGGG
>JAPONP010000138.1 GCA_026713835.1 Bacteriovoracales bacterium | reverse complement strand
TTCTTTTTTGTTCATTACGCATCCCTCCATAACGGGTCTCCTTTTATAAGTAAATTTAGATACTTATAGAATACCCGAGTGTTTTGCATGGGACATAATCGCTGAAAAATAAGGAGAGGACATTTTCCCTGAAAAACTACATTGAGGTGTTTTAAACTCATCTTTTTAACCTAGATATCCGAATGATTCGTTATGAAAGACGGGTTTAAATCCATTGGTCAAATCGTTTGCCCAAGGAAAGATATTGAGACCAATGCCCAAAAATTGGCCTTTCAATTTTTAGGGTATTTGCCCACAAGGCCCCTTGCCAAATTTTCGTTCGTCGAGACGCAAACTCCTTTTTTGCCCCAACTTTCCATTTATGAAAATATCATGTTGAGTGCCGCAGGATTTGATCTTCATCACTCTCAAAAACTCGATCTTAAAGAAGTTCTCGAAAGAAAAAACCACACGCTTCTTTTGGAGCTTTTGGAAAACCTTCCCCCTCCCCACGAAAAACCCTCTCTCTACGAGGCAGATGAAATTTGGTGTTACGCTCTCATTCAGGGTCTTTTAAAAAATCACGATTATCTTTTCATTCAAGATGACTCGGCCTTGCTCAGTTCGGAAAGAAAGGGACTCGTCAAAAAAATTTTGCTCCAAAGAAAATGTCTCCACCATCTTCCGGTCCTCTTTACCCAAAGAGAAAAGGGCCCTCTTTTTGATATCATCGAATACAAAATCTTTTTGCGATCCCACCTTTTGGAACTCCAAAAAATCGACCCCGAAGACTCCCAAAAAGAAGAGAGTAAAGAGAGGCAGCCTTTGGGTCGAAGCGTTTTGAGGGTCGCCTAAAAAGGGCCCTCCCAAAGGGGGCGTGGCACCCTCAAAAAGATATTTGACAACTCGCTCCAAGTAAGATAAAGATGACATTCGAGTCTAAAACCTTATCCGGGAGTGATTGTGATGTTTTCGACAAAAACGATAAAAAAATGGGGGGCATCGGGGGTCATTCTTTCTTGCCTGACGCTAAGTCCTTTTGCAGGGGCCCTGGAAAAACGACTCGATCAAAAACCCTTGACCTGTTTTGGTTCGGGAAACTTTGAAGAGGGTAGGCTATCGCCCTGGAGATGGGGGGCCTATTTCAATATCACCGAAGAAATCACAAATGACGGCAAGACCTCTTCACCCCGTTCCCTTTTGGTTTCAGGCCATGTCGAGGCGATCTACCACTATTCAGCCCCTATCGATCACGGTCGTCGTCGCCTTTGGTTGGGTGGGCCCTTTGACTCCGTCAAAGTCTCTCGGGTTCAATACGACGGGATGGATGCCTCCGTTCCTCTTTTTAAAGGCCTCGATACAAGGGTCGGCCAAGAGAGTATCGAGGGGCGTATCCTTTTGACCTCTATTTTGGAAGATGGAACCCTTAAAAAGAAGGCGTACTATAGTTTTCAAAATGGGGATCAGATCGGAGCGACCTTGCCCCTGAGTTGCTTTGAAAGAAATCCAAAAAGGGAACTCTCCTACACCTGTATCGGTACAAGATATGATGATGACCGTCTTCATATTATCGAAAAGAAAACGCCTCAAGGGCTTCGCCAAATTTTGGCCTTCGGCCATGCCGCCGGGGCCACCTTTATCGCCGTGGAGCGTACGGAAAATCCGGATTATAGGCCACGCAAATACAAGGGGTATTCTCAGTTTGGAGATTTCGACGGGACGTTAGGAGATGTATGGGGGCAGTTGGTGATCGATTCCCAAACGAAATTTAAGGCCAAGGAAAAAAACTTTAAGGCCCATTATATCTATCAAGCAGGGGATCACTACGGGGGAACCCTGCATCTAAGCTGTTCTGCTGCCAAAGGGGTTTCATCATGAGCCATAGGCTACGGTCACAAAGACCCTAGAACGAACCCCAAGCGATCCGTCTAAAATTCTTCGACTACAGCACTTTCCTTCCCGGCTATGCCCAATTGAGAAAAGGATGCCCTGATATAGTCATCTTTGAAATTTATGTGAGCGCTATAGCAATCTCGTGCAGATAAGCTTGAGTAATCTCCATTTATGTTCGCTCTTTTAAAGTCAACTCTGACGAGTAGTCCACATTTAACCGGGGCTTCGAGGTCAGGTGTCGAAAAAGTTAGTTTATAGTAATAAAGACGAATCGGATTTTTTGTCGCCTTGTTTAGGAGTATTATGCCTGGATTATACGTTTCGTTAAACTCAAAAGCCTTGCCAGCAAAGCTTTGATTGATAACAATATCATTGACAGAGGTTAAAGATTTCCCTCTCCTCTTAAATTTCATCAACAGATCTTTGATATGATCTTCAGTAACGAGAATATTGCGATGTCTCACATTGATTTCTATAGAAGTGCCGTTTTCTGAAATAACGGACTGAGGAGTTCTTTTTCCATGATGGCTTTGAAACATTGAGCAAGAAGAAAAAATGAGAATCGAAAAGCATCCCAAAAATGTTTTTAGTTTCATAACTAAACTCCTTTTTTAATTTAGAGGTTTGAGGGCGTATCGGTTTATGGGGTGGGGAACTTGAGGGGAAATACCTACTTTTTTGAAACTTTACCCAAGTGAAAGGCTCCGTCTTTGTTTGTGAATGAAACTTCACGGAACAATTCACCTTTAAGGCCATGGCCATAAATTTGTTCATGGGCTTGGGCCTAAGTTGAAAGCGGTGCCGATGTTTGTTCCGTAAGTCGGCCTTATCGTGCTAAAGAGGTTTTACAACTAGAAGGTAACTGCTCACCCCCCGGCAATCTTGGCAGTCGACTGCCTCGTCGCTTTCCTGCGACGTGCAGGAAGCACGCCTCG
>JAPONP010000137.1 GCA_026713835.1 Bacteriovoracales bacterium | reverse complement strand
TGGGCCTCCCGATTGATTAGTTGTTTTTTGCTTTAACAAACATACCAATTGGGGAGCCCACCCTATAAGTATCGACGCATCATCATCCTATTGACTCGTTCAGTGTCTCTACTCACATTTTCAACATAGCAACTTTTACCCCGTTTGGGTTTTCTTTTTGAGGGGTAGGAGAAGTTTTTTTCTCAAATTTAGTGGTCCACCGTGAAAATTTTTCACACCCTCTTTCCCATCTGAACTTGGAAAGAGTAAAAATGGGGCTTTTACGGACACCGTTTTGTGTTTGACAACCTGAATTGAGTAAAAAGGGAGACAATGATGAGACATTCGATCGCAATCTTTTTTGCGGCGACCTTAACCTTCGCCGGTATCGCCAAGGCCACCACCATTGAATTTGACGAGTTTGCAGGCCGTTACGAACTGAGGGTCAACGACCTTCGATCGGGAGAGAAACACGTGGAGGTTCGTCTCAACGATCGAACGATCTATAGCGAGCGAACATCCGATAACGATCTCGATATCCCCCTTCCCGGAGATATCGTCTATTGCGGAGAAACGCTCAAGCTCTATGTGAACGGATATCAGGTCACGTCCGTGAGGGCCGTTTGTGAAGGGAACCCCTCTCCCACTCCGACCCCCGTTCCGGTGCCCACTCCTGCTCCTCCGACACCCTTGCCCAGTGCCCATGTGGACTTTTTTAGCGGTCGCATCGAAGTGGAGGTGGACGACATTTCCGCTCCCACGACGGTCAAAATTTTTATCGGGAAAGAAATGGTTTACAAGGCCAATAGTGGCAACAGGACGAATCTTTCCATGTTGATGCCAAGAAATATCTATTATTGTCACCACAGCATCGCCGTTTACGCCGGGGATGATAAAATTTTGTCGAGAAAAATCGAAACGATTGCGAGCGATTGCCTCCCTCCCCTTGAGCTTCGCATCGCCGATGTCGGTAGGTATCTCGAAATCGAAATGGAAAATCTCAGGGAAAGGGATAGGGTTACGGTTTATGTGGGTTCAGAAAAAGTCGTTCAAGAGCATTTGGATTGGAGAGGGACGGTTCGTTTGCCAAGGCCCACTGCGAGCTATTACTGCCATCTTCAACTTGAAGTTTACGTCGGTGACGAGTTGATTCGGAGAAGGACGATGTCCGGGGTGAGCGATCAATGCACGAGACGTGTTTTGGGCCGATCCAAAATGCTCATCCCGCTAGAGCATCTTTGTGGAAAGGGATCCTACATCGAGGTTTATACCCACTTTGAGTCTTCGGGCCGAAGAGCGCTCAAGGTATCACCCGGAAGTTGTCGTTCCCTCGAGTTATCCACGAGGACGGATGAGGTGTTTAGGCTGAGGAGCGGGGTCAAAAAGGAGATCGAACTTACGCCGAAAGAATCCAAGACCCTAAAATGCGATGCCAAGGGCCTTAAGGCCTATGTGGAGCGGGACGGTCGGGGGGCGAGATCCGTTTCCATTACGGAGCCCATCGGTTGGTTTACTAAAAATGTGACGTGTCGGTTCTAATGAGACATGATCGGCTGTCCAATAAACAATTAAAAAGGAAATAAATATGAAGTTTTTAATGTTGAGTCTTTTCTTATCCGGAACCCTTTCGGCCGCCTATATCGATTGTCGTTCGGAGTCGGGCAATACCCGGGTTCGTCTGGATATCGATGATCGTCGAGGAGAACTCAAAGATATTCGCTTTACGAGAAAGATCGATGGCGAGCGCTGGGAGATGGTGGGAAAAAAAGACGACCTCCCTTACCCTTGGCCAGGCAATAAGCCTCTCTTTTTGTGTGATCGCAATAGGAGATCTGCGAGCTATCCCCTCTGCATTGAGAAATTTGATCTGGCCAGAGGATTTGTCTCCGTCATGTTTCGAGACCATCGTCGAAGGCCCAGGCAAGATCGCAATGGCGATACGACGGATGTGGTCTTTAACCTGACGAGCGTTGAAGAGAGTCGAAACGGGCGGTTTGAGGCCGTTCTCTTTCGCAGTTTGTACCCAGGGAGTCGCCCGTGGGAAAATCTTAAAATCGATCGCAGGGCCATCACCTTAGATTGCCGAGATCGAAACTGAGGGAGAGGAGATGACCATGAAGTTTTTAATATTGAGTCTTTTCTTATCCGGAACCCTTTCGGCCGCCTATATCGACTGCCGTTCGGAATCGGGCAATACCCGGGTTCGTTTGGATATCGATGATCATCGAGGAGATCTTAAAGATATTCGCTTTACGAGAAAGATCGCCGGCGAGCGCTGGGAGATGGTGGGAAAAAAGATGTACGACTACGGTGGGCAGATCGACGACGATGGACCCAACCTCGGTTTTTCTGTGAATGAGCGTCTTTATCTTTGTGAGCGCAATGGTCGATCAAGCTTTCGTTACCCTCTATGCATTCAGGAATTTGATCTGGCCAAAGGATTCATTTCCGTCATATTTAGAGACATCGATGGAAGTTCTGATCGAAATGGGAATAAGTTGGATGTGGTCTTTAACCTGACGAGCGTGGAACAGAGTCGAAACGGAAGGTTTAGGGCCGTCCTTTTTCGCAGTCTCTATCCGGGACACGGACGGGATTATGGGGGGGGCCGTAAACTTGAAATCGATCGCAGGGCCGTCACCTTAAATTGCCGAGATCGAAACTGAGCAAAAAGGGCTTAAGGGCATGACCATGAAGTTTTTAATGTTGAGTCTTTTCTTATCCGGAACCCTTTCGGCTGCCTATATCGATTGTCGTTCGGAGTCGGGCAATACCCGGGTTCGCCTGGAAGTCGATGATCGTCGAGGAGACCTTAAAGATATTCGCTTTACGAGAAAGATCGATGGCGAGCGCTGGGAGATGGTGGGGAAAAAGGAGTACTCCCACTACGGATACGGCGGGATCGACGATTTTTATCTGTGCGAGCGCAATGGTGGGTCACGGGCCCGTTACCCCCTCTGTATTCAAGAATTTGATCTGGCCAGGGGGTTTATTTCGGTCATGTTTAAAAGACCCGACCGCAATAGGTCAACCCATGACGGATGGAAGACGGCAAAAGGGGATGTGGTCTTTAATTTGACGAGCGTTGAACAGAGTCGAAACGGAAGGTTTAGGGCCGTCCTCTTTCGCAGTTTGTATCCCCAGGGGGACAGTGCGGATTGGTGGGGGAAACCCAAAGTCGATCCGAGGGCCATCACCTTGAATTGCCGAGATCGAAACTAGAGTAAAAAATCCCAAGGGTATAACGATGAAGTTTTTCATCTTGGCCTTTCTCTTATCCGGCGCTCTTTCGGCCGCCTATATCGACTGCAATTCGGAATCCGGCAATACCCGGATTCGCCTCGATATCGATGAGGCCATGGGAAACCTTAGAGATATTCGCTTTACGAGAAAGATCGCCGGCGAGCGCTGGGAGATGGTGGGCAAAAGACTTGCCCTGTCAAGCCGCAATCTTTATTTGTGCAATCCGAGAAGAGAGTGGAAACGCTACACCCTTTGCATTCAAGAATTTGATCTTGCCGGAGGATTTATTTCCGTCATCTTTCGAGATCCCGCAAGCATCGGATGGTATGATGACAGGGGCGAGGACGATATCGTTTTTAATCTGACGAGCGTTGGGGGTGGGGCAAGGGGGCACTTTAGGGCCGTCCTCTTTCGCAGTATCTATCCAAGCCCGGAAGGTCTTAGGGTGGAACACAGACGTATTCCCGTTCTTTGCAAAAAGAGAACTTGAGGGATTTACGGACGGAAGAGGGCCTGGAGGCGATCTTCCAAAAAATCTCGAAATGAAGGGCCCTCGCTCTCTAGCATTTTGGGGAACATGGAAATGGGGGTAAGACCCGGGAAGGTATTGATTTCGTTTAGGATGATCCCGTCCCTTTCACAGTAGAAAAAGTCGATTCGGGCCAGATCCGAAAGTTTAAGGCCCTGAAAGGCCCTAAGGGAATAGGAGCGAATCCTTTCCACGACTTCTTCGTCCAAATCCGGGGCCCGGGTGACGGTTTTCGTTTGGCTTTGGGGACTGTATTTTTCCTCGTAATTGTAAAATTTACCTTGGGGGACGATGATTTCTCCGGGGTAGGAGGCGTGGAGCTTTCCCCGATATTCGTAAACGGAAACCTCCAATTCCCTGGCGGAGAGGACTTTTTCCAAAAGAGCGTAGGGAGAGAGGGAAAGGGCCTCCTCCAGGGCCTCTCTTAGGGCCTGGCGGTCCGAGACGAGACGGCACCCCTTGGAGGAGCCCTGGCTCGAGGCCTTGACGAAGAGGCGATCGTGTTCTTTGAGAAAAGAGGCCCCTCGCTCAAAATCTTCATCCTCAAGCCCTCTCAGGGCCAAAGAGGGGCAAACGGGAATGGAAAGGCCTTCCATCCAGTATTTGGTGCTGATTTTATTGAAGCTCAAGACGGCCCCCTCATGGCCTGGGCCCAGATGGGGTATTTTATAAAGCTCCAAGAGGGCCAAGAGAGGCCCACTTTCTCCGGGATAGCCGTGGAGGAAGGGAAGGGCCCCGTCGATGGGAATGGTTTTTCCTTGGGTCTCGAGGGTTTTTTGGGCCGTGATCGTGCAAGGTTTGTCCAAATAGAGCCATTCTCCGGTTTTGGAGAGCATCACTTCGTGAATTTCATACCCGTCCAGGGAGGCCAAAACATTTTTGAGAAACCCATTGGTGAGCAAGGTGATCTCGTGCTCTTCGCTCTCTCCTCCGTTAAATAGGATAATTTTTTTCATGGTTTTATTTTCATTATATCTTTTTCCCTATCCCCTTGGCGAACCGAAGATGATGAGGATAAGATGCAATGCGTTTTTACTTTCTCTTCCCCTGATATTAGGGATAAGGGAGCTTAGGGGGGAAGGGTTTTGTTCATGCAGACGATAGAAAATACAATTTTTGCGGTTTTGGCCAACAAAGAGGGCCAAAACGTCGATCCCTCCAAGTTTTCCGAGGAGGAGCGCCGGGCCCATGGGGAGACCCACTATCGATTGGGCAAGATCTATTATGATAAAAGTGACCTCGATTCGGCCAAAGGCCATTTTGAAAGGGCCTTGGGTTTTTGCATGGAAACCAAAGATTTTTACTTTGAGTTTAAGGTCCTGGGGTTTTTGCTCAGAACCGCATCGGAGATGCTGGATTCCGAGGCTTCCGAGTCCTATATGCGACGTTCTGATTCCATCACCCAAAGGGCCGCGGGTGAATTGGGAACCCTCGATGCGGAAGTTTTTTATAACTTGGGTCTCGTCAAAACCTATTACGGAAAATTTGAAGAGGCCGTGGATAATTTCCAATTGGCGATTTCCAAATCCAAGAAGGAAAAATCTTTGGAGGTTTTGGCCAAGTCCTACCACGCTTTGGCCACGGTCAATTACCAAAATAAAAAATTTCAACAGGCCTTGAATTGCCTCACTCAATTGTCCAAATTGCTCGAAGTCTTGGAAAAAAATTATTTAAAAGGGGCCATGAGCTTGCTCTCAGGCAATATCTATCTGGAGTTTGGAGATTATGATATGGCCTTAAAGCTCTATCAGAAGGCCAATATCTATTTGACGACCAAATCTTGTTGGAATCTCTATGGCTATATTTTGTTGGGCAAGGGAACTATTTTGAGAAAGATGGGCAAATTTCAACACTCCCTGTGGCATTTTCAAATGGCCAAGGAAGCCGTGAACGGAAGTCAATTCAAGCGGTTGCAATCTTTGATTCAAACCGAAATGGATAGCCTCAACGACTCCAGCGTGGATATCTATTTGGATCAAAAAAATAGAATGGTTCATGAGAAGGTCTTGGGAACCATCGATTTTAAACATCGTTTTATCCTTCTTGAGATTTTATTTTTGGTGGCCAAAAATCCCGGAGTTTACTATGACAAGGAAAAGCTCACGGATTTGGTTTGGAAAGATAGATACAATCCTATGATTCACGACAAGCTCATCTACACCAGCATTTCGAGGCTCAGAAAGATGATCGAGCCCAAAGGGGAGAATCGAAAGTATATCATTCGCTCCAAGGAAGGTTATGCCTTTAACCCCCATGTGAATGTTCGTTTCAATCAAGAACACTACACCCACGTCAAATCTTTAGGCCATATCGATATTAGTTCTCCCGTTTGAGGGATGAGGAACTTGACAGGCTTTGCCAAATGGCTTAATTTTTTCACACTTATGGGATCGGGGATTCGACGCAATGCATTGAATCGATCTCCATAGAAAGTTGCGAAGTGGGCCAAGTGGAATTTAAGGTGGATAACTTGATAGAGGGTCCACCTTTTTTTTTGCCATCATTTCCCCCCGCTTCGTTAAAGACGGAGGATAACCCCTTGGATGGAAAAGGATCGAAATCGCAGATGGAGCTAAAATTGTACGATTTGTGTCGTCAAGCGGTGGAAGAACAAGGTCTGGAACTCTACGATCTCGATTACCGGGAGAGTTCGGGATTTTTGAGAGTGATGATTCAAAATCCGAAAGACCTCAAAGGGCAGGGGGCCAGTATCGACGATTGCGTGGCCGTGAGTCGAATCCTCACCCCCTTAATGGATAGGGAGGAGTGGGTTCCCGAGAAGAGGACTCTCGAAGTTTCTTCCCCGGGCCTTGACCGCCCCCTCAAATCCATCAAGCATTTTAGGGACTCCATCGGCAAAAGAATCGTGGTGAAATTAAATTCTTCCCAGGGGCGAGGGCGAATCAATGGATCGTTGCAGGATGTGAAAGGCGATAGGATTCAAATGGAGGTGGAGGGTGTTTCCATGGGGATACCCTTGGGCCATATCAAAACGGCCCATTGGGAATTATTGGTTTAGGGCTAAGTCTTTTCTTAAAGAAGGAGAAGAAAAATGAATTTTTCTGATTTGAGTAGGATGATCGAAGTTTTGGGCAAGGAAAGGGGCATCGATAAAAAGGTCATCATTTCGGCCATTGAACAGGCCTTTTTGGTCACGGCCAGAAAGAAGTTTGGGATTCAAGGAGAATATGAAACCCGTTATAACGAGGAAGAGGACGATGTGGAGATCTATCAGTACAAAAATATCGTTCAAGACGGGCAAGTGAAAGATGATATTTTAGAGATTGGGTTTGAAGAGGCCAGACGATTGGATGAAGAATGTGAACTCGGGGATCAGTTGGGACTTAAAATAGAGAACCCAACATTTTCGAGGGTGGATGTTCAATCGGCCAAGCAGATCATCTTTCAAAAGGTTCGGGATGCGGAGAGGGAAATCCTCTTTAGTGAATTTAAACACCGGGAAGGAGAACTCATTACGGGGATCGCCCGTCGATACGAAAGGGGCCATATCATGGTGGACTTGGGAAAATCCGATGCCATCTTGGCCAGAAGAGAGATCATTCCCGGGGAGATGTTCAATCCGGGAGATCGTATCCAATCCTATCTGACGGAGGTGGTGATGACCAATCGGGGGCCCGAGATTCGTCTGACCAGAACCTCTCCCATGTTTATGGTCAAGCTCTTCGAGATCGAGGTTCCGGAGATTCAAGACGGCACGATTCAAATCAAATCTGCGGCCAGAGAACCCGGTTATCGGGCCAAGGTCGCCGTTTATAGCGAGGACAAAGATATCGATCCCGTTGGGGCCTGTGTGGGGATGAAGGGGTCTCGGGTGCAAAATGTGATCAACGAATTGCAGGGAGAGAAGATCGATATCGTCAGTTGGAACCCCGATCTCGAAACCTTTGCCAGAGGGGCCTTGGCTCCGGCGGAGATCACCTCCATCATGCACCATAAGGAGAATAATTCCTTGGATGTGATCGTGGAAGAGGACCAACTCTCCTTGGCCATCGGAAGAAGGGGGCAAAACGTTCGCTTGGCCGCTATGCTCACGGGATGCAATGTCAATATCATCTCCAAAACCAAGCTCCAGGAAAAAATCGGCAAATCCGTCACCAACCTCGGCCAACTGGAACCCGTCACCGATGCCTTGGCCCAGGTTTTGGTTCACGGTGGAATTATGAGCATAAACGATCTTTTGGCCTTGGGAGTGGATGAACTGAGAAGGATTTGCGACTTTGACGAGGAAAAGGCTGAACTCTTCCACAAGAAGGTTCAAGGGGCCGTGGAGGCCGGGGGTATTCTCTTGGCCCCTGAGGATGAGGAGATCGTTTCGGCTTCCGCTATCGGAGGGAATCCAAGGTTTAAACATGAAGGGGCCGGTTCGGGGAAAGCGGTGGATGAGAAAGAAAAATTTCAGGAAGCGGAAAGGAGGCTGCGGGAAGAACTCGCAGCTTTTAAACTCAAGTAGGGAGTTGCAAGGGTATGCGGGGTAGAGATGCCTAAGATATTCGAGTTGGCCAAAGATTTGGATAGGCGCGCCTTGGAGTTGGTGGAAGAACTCAAGGGTTTGGGCTTTAACGTGCGCAACCATATGAGCGTTCTTTCCGACGACGAGACCGCTAAGGCCTTAAAGGCCTTGGAGGAACTCAAAGCGAGGGAAGAGGAGGAAAAAGCGGCTAAAGGGGGAAAGAAGAAAAAAAAGGCCAAGACGAAAAAGAAAACCGTTAAAAAAGCGGTTTCCGGGGCAAAAAAGAAAAAGAGTAGCGTCAAGAAAAAATCCGTGAAAGTGATGGTAAAGAAGGGGGGCCCTCAAAAGGTGGACTCGGCTTCTTTGGAAGAACCTCTCCCCGAAGGGGAAAAACAAGGGGAAAAAGAGGATCTTGCGAGCGTAACGACCGCATCCAAGGAAAAAATTGGAGGGCCTGGCCCAAAGGTCGTGAGGAAAAAGGCCTCCACATTGGCCATGGAAAAGGCCCAAAAGGCCAAAGAAAAGGAAGAGGAGGAGATCCGAAGGGCCAAGGAGTTGGAAGAAGGGCAGGGGGCCGAAACATCCGAAGGGATCGGCACTCAACAAAAGGGACTTAAAGTCGTTTTTGATCCCACGCTAGGAGAGGACGGATCGAAAAAAACCATGCCCGATCCCCTGGCCCCGCCCTCCCCCTACGATCCTTCGGGAAAGTCGGATCGCCATGGGGATAAGGAGGATCAGTCCAAAAAAAGGATGGGGGCCCTTTCTCAAATGATGGCCAAGGGCAGAGGAGGGAAAAGGGATTTGACCCAATTGCGGGCCGATGAGGAGATGAAATCCTACGGGGTGATGATCGGCAAGGTCAACTATACTCCGGTGGGGCGTAAAAAGGTCTATCTAGGGCCTTCCGAAAAAACCCAATTGACCGAGGTTAAGGAAGAGAAAAGATATGTCAGCATCCAGGGGGCGGCCACGGGGGCGGAGTTGGCCAAAAAACTCAAAGTGAAATTTAAAGAGTTTGCCACCAAGGCCATGGAACTCAATTTGCTCATGAAATCCACGGATTATTTGGGGCCGGCTTTGGCCCAAGAGCTGGCCGATCTCTACGACCATAAGGTGAGGGATGTCTCCTTCAAAGAGGACGCCTTCATTCAGGAAAGCAGTGACCCCCAAGAGGATTCCGAAGGCGCAGAGCTTTCCCCCAGAGGACCGGTGGTGGCCGTGATGGGCCATGTGGATCATGGTAAGACCACCCTTTTGGATTCTTTGCGAAAGAGCAAGGTCGTGGAGAGTGAGGCCGGTGGGATCACCCAACATATAGGGGCCTATCGCCTGGATGTGGACGGCCAAAAGATCACCGTCTTGGATACTCCGGGCCATGCGGCCTTTGCGGCCATGAGGCAACGGGGTGCGGATGTGACGGATGTGGTGATTTTAGTGGTGGCGGCTGACGATGGGGTCATGCCCCAAACCAAAGAATCCATTCGCTTTTGCCAAAACGCCGATGTCCCCATCATCGTGGCCGTCAATAAGATGGATAAGGAAGGGGCCAATCCGGATCGAGTGCAACAGGAGTTGATGGAGTTTGGACTGACGCCGGAGGAGTGGGGAGGGGAAACCCAATATGTGAAGATTTCGGCCCTCAAGGGAGAGGGATTGGATGATCTTTTGGAGACGGTGAAACTACTTGCGGAGATGTTGGAACTCAAGGCCGACTTTAAGGGACGGGCCCACGGGGTGGTGATCGAATCCAAGGTGGGAACCGGTCGCGGGCCTTTGGCCACCATCTTGGTGCAAAAAGGAATCTTGCATAAGGGGGACTACTTGGTGGTTGGGGAGAGTTTTGGACGGGTCAGGTCCCTTACCGACTACGAGGGAAAAACCCTCAAATCCGCAAGTCCCGCAGAGCCCGTTCAGATTTTAGGTCTTGGGCAACCTCCATCTCCCGGAGATATTATCAATGTGGTCAAAAACGAAAGAGAGGCCAAAAAAATTGCCCAAAATCGTGTGGATGAGAGAAAGCAATTGGCCGGAGTGGAGATTCGGCCCAAACTTTCCCTGGAGGATTTCTTCGATGCGGTTTCCGAAAACGAGGGTGAAAAAAAGGTTTTGAAATTGGTCATTCGGGCCGACGTGCAGGGATCTTTTGAGGCCATTAAAAATGCTCTCGAAGGTCTTGGAAATGACGAGGTCTTCGTGGAGATCATAGGCGGTGGAGTCGGGGCCATCACCAATAACGATGTGGTCATGGCCTCGGGCAGTGCCGGCTATATCATCGGCTTTAATATGCGTCCCGTGACATCGGCCCGCCGTTTGGCCGAGGAAAGGGGAGTGGATATCAAGACCTATTCCATCATCTACGAATTGATCGATGATATTCAGGCGGCCTTAGAAGGACTTTTGGATCCGGAGGAAGTGGAGATTTATATAGGGAGGGCCACGGTCAAGGAGACCTTCGTTCTTCCGAAGAAGGGAACCATCGCAGGTTCCTCCGTGGTGGATGGCAAAATCAAAAAGGGTTGTCACATTCGTCTTCTAAGAGATGGGAAGATCGTTTTTACCGGGAAATTGTCTTCCCTGAGACGTTTTAAAGATGATGTGAAGGAAGTGGGCAACGGTCTTGAATGTGGGATTGGGCTTGAAAACTTCAACGATGTCAAACAAGATGATATCTTTGAGGCCTATTTATTGGAGGAGAAAAAGCGAACGCTGGAATCCAGGGGGGGAGACACTTTATGAATCGATCTGAAGGATTTTCCCGCCATAAGAAAGAGGCCAAAATTTTAGATGACCTCAACTCCTTTCTTCGATTTTACGTCAACGACCCAAGGCTTAGGTTTGTGAGCATCACCCGAGTGGATTTGAACAAAGATCAGTCCATGGCCAAGGTGTATTGGGATACCTTCGATAGTGAAAAAAGTGGAGAGGCCCGGAAGGCCATGGGAGGGGCCAGCGGGAAACTCAGAACCCTTTTGGCCAAGGCCATGGGGAGCAAAACCGTTCCCGACCTACGGGTCGAGCGCGACGGTCAATTCACCGAGGAAAAGCGCATTACGGAACTTCTCTGCGAAACCTAACAGAGGCCTTCCGGGAGTAAATCGTAACGGCCATGAACCCAAGGCCCTATCTTTTGAACACCTATAAACCACCGGGAATGAGTTCCCACGATGTGGTTCGCCATTTTAAGCGCCACCTTCCCCGCCCGTTTGGAAAGATCGGTCACTTGGGCACCCTCGATCCCTTTGCGGAGGGGGTTCTCTTGATCGCTACGGGAGGGGCCCAAAGGATGAATGACCTGGTTCACGAATGGTACCCCAAGACCTATTGGGCCCGGGGGATTTTGGGTGTGCAAACCCCCACGGGAGATATGACCGTTCCCCCTGCCCATGAAGATCGTTCCAAGACGTTTAGGGATTTAGGCCAATGCTCTTTGGATTTTTTTTCGGCCCGGTGGGAATCGTTTGTGGGAGAATATCTCCAGGCCCCTCCGGCTTTTTCTGCGGCCAAACATAAGGGAGTGCCCCTTCACGTTTGGGCCAGAAGGGGGCGCCCCGTTCTCAAAGAACCCGTGAAGCGAACCGTCTATTCCCTCTCCGTGGAGAGGGTGGATTTTCCCCAAGTGGACTTTGTGGTCACGGTAAGCAGCGGAACCTATATCCGCACCCTCTTTGAGGATATGGGCAAGAAACTCGGCACTTTTGGGGCCCTTTGTCAGCTCAAGAGGACGGCGATCGGCCCTCTTGTGGAACAAAACTCACTCCCCCAAAAGGCTTGGCCCGGAGGAGAAGAGGGCCCTTGGAGATTTCGCGAGGAGGATCAAGTTCACTTTCAACTTCCTTTACCCAGAGTTTTTTTAAGACCCCAAGGGGCCTTGAAGTACGGTCACGGCCAAAGTGTTGGTAGGGAGGAGGTGGAGTCCGTCTCCTGCATTTCTAAAGAGGGCCCGACGGAAGGGTTTGGCTGGGCCCTTGCCCCGGAAGAACGGCTTTTGGGACTGGGGGTTTGGGAAGGTTTCTCTTTTCGCCCCAAGGTCAATTTTTAGAGGACTTTGTCACATATCCTTTTTCGTCTCAATCTTTAACAAAATCAATCGGCTGGTCAGAAGGGGGAATACAGAACGAAAATACTTGACCACCACAAATTGCAAAATCTCCATCTCCAATAATATCCATTCCTATAAGCATATCGACACCCTCTATAAGACTTCCTTTGGATATTTCTAAAGGGCGAGAAATCAATTCGTTTGGCAAAAGAAATTGCAATAGATAGAGATCACTCATAAATGGGCCATTCACACCATGAATTTCCGCCTGACCGAAAGATTTTAAGTTTAATGACTTAATGACGTTATCATCTACAACACTATGAGTGGCCCCGGTATCCCAAAGGGCTTTTCCTTGAAACGGAGTGGTAATAGAAGAAGCCGTGGGGTCAATCGCAAGACAGTGAGTAATGATTGAAGATTGGCGGTTTGGTGATTTCTTCGTAAAAGCGTGGCGTTGATGATTAGGCGACTTTGTCGTCTTCAAAGGACACTCTCAAAGTATTGTAGGTTCGAACTTCTGCATCTTTTTCCACGAGTTGGACGAGAAAAGTCCCCATTTCATATTTCTTTTTGGTTTCCATGGCGGCTTCTAAATTGGTGCTATAAACACCAATAACCTTTAAATCCCGTATGACGATATACTTTCCCTTATATTTGGGATTTTTGAGGAACTTCTCCTTGTTCGTTCGGTAAAATTGAAATTCTTTGTCCAAGTCGGCCATGGCGATCCTCCTTACTGAAGTCCCAACAATACAAACCTTAAAAGCATTTTAATCAAATCAAGAGAAAAGGGCAAAAGACGACCTTTTGTAAAAATTACAGAGCGATTTTGATGTGTTTACTCAATGAAATTCAACATTTAGGGGCTTTGCCACACATCCTTTTCGTCTCAATCTTTGAGTTGGGCATTCCGATGAGTACCCAAGGGATTGGGAGAATTGGAGTTTTAACCTATGGGAAAGGTATTTTTGACTTTATGGATTCTTTTCCTCGGTTTTTTGAGCAAGGCCGATAATCAGGGGCGCCGGGGAAGCGATTGCGAACGTTTGAAGAAGGCCTTTATCTCTTTCGATGAAAGGGAATCGAGAATCACTCCTCCCTCAAAATGGAGGAGAAAATTTTCAGAGCGATTTGCGAATAAAGCGCAAAATCTGGCTTCCATGACCACACTTTACAATGAAGCGGAGAATGAAAGTGATCGAGATTTTATAGGAGAGATTTTAGGGGAAACCCTCAAGGGAAAAGAGTATCGACAAATTCAGATGCTCAAATACGAGACCATCTATATGATGGAAGATAAGGAGTGCTTTGAGGAGGAAGAGAATATGGAATACTTCGCGGGGAGTGATGGGGACTGTCACGTTCCGTCGGGAGGACATCCCATCGGCATGGGGCAAAAAAGATTTTTTGGCAATGTCTTGGATGTCGTCATCCATATGGATAAATCCCTCTACGATGAATTTCATGTCGCCAATACGGATGATCGCATCAAGCATTTGCTTGGGACCACTTGTTTGCCCAAGTCTTTGAAAGAGGATGAGGCCGGCGTGGATTTTTTTTGTGAGCGGTTGAGGGATAATCGGGATCGCAAGAGGCAAAGGGAAGAGGCCTTTACGGACAAGTACAGTGTGAAGAAATGGTTGACGGACGACCATCCCTACGATCTGGCCCCTCCGGGTCTTGTGACGGGAATTTTTGGTTTGTTTCAAACGGGTTTTGACTATTGGGGAACAAGAATGAATATCGCTCAGGCCTATAATATGGATTCCTATTATACGGATATGAGCATTTTTAACGAAAAGTTTAAAAGAACCAATTGTATCGGCCAGCAGTCCATCTCCAATTTTAAGTGGAATTTTTTGGATAATGAGGGTTCTCCTCTTTCCACCGATGGGCACCCTGTTCTCCCGGATCTATCCAATTGGGATATTCAGGGGGCCGGCAATTTTTCCTCGTGTCGCAGGGATCATTTCGTCTCGCCCTTCCAGTTGAGCGAGTTGGGATGGGGGGCGCCTCCTACGATGCCCTCGCAAACCCTACCCTGAGGCAAATAATGCCGAGTCTTCTTAGGGCCTTCAACATTCCTTTGGTTTTTTCCGATCCGCCAAAGGATGATAAAGGCCTTTGTCCTCCCTTTTTATCTGACTCTTTTAGTTTTTTTGCTCTCCTGTGTTCCGGAGCCGGGAGCGAGAAAGGGGGTTTTATCCTCTGACGTGAAAGGGGATACGGGACCCTCCCCCTCTTCCAATTTGGGGCAACCTTCCCATTCAAACCTCTCTCTTTTCTGGTTCACCCATCGGGTCGAAGAAGAGACCGTTCCCCTAGCGCCAAATCGGCCTTCTCCCTTTTTTTTGAAGGGGACTTTGATTCGAGATTTTTTGAGTGAGGAAAGTTCTTTTTTAGGAACTTACTGTCTTCTCTTTCATTTCCCGGACTCCTCTCCCAAAACACAACTCAGAGTGGCGGCCGTTCCCACGGAAACCGTTTCCCAGGGGGGGCGAGAACGTTCTTTTCTTTTGCGCCCGGGAGATACCCGAGGCAATACCCGTCTTTGTGGAGGATCGGTTTCGGGGGTTTTGGGCCCCCGGGCGGCCTATCATCCGGGAGACCTTTGCCGGGGAGCAAGTTGTCCAGGAGGAAGCCTCCCTTCCCCTTCATCTACCCTTTGGAAATCCGATTCCGGAACTTTGAACGAGGAGGTCAGTCGTATCAATTTGAGTACAAAGGGGGCCCATCTCCATTTGGACGGTCTTCCCCAAGAGACCTCTTCCGTCACCTGTAGTGACTCCTCTTGCAAGGCCTTAGGGCTAGACTGTTGCTTGGCTTCGGAAAATCAATGTGTAAAAGATGGGGCCCTTCGCCCCAATGCCTCTTCCCAAAGCGGTTTTTCCACGGCGGTTTCTCAAGTGAGCGAGAACAAGGCCCTCTATATCAATTGGCCCCATATCTACTACGTCTGTCCCCAGGGGACGGTTGCCGAAGGAGGAGATTCCCATGGAGATCAGAGTACGAAGCCCGGGTTTGAGGATTTGGTCAAAGATTATCGATGTCAAGAGAGAGAAGACGGGGATCGCCACTGTGATCCCGATAGAAAGACGGTTCTTGGGCGAATACAAAAGGTTTGTGGTTGTGCGGCCGGTGATGGGTCGTGTCCCGATCATCGTTATAAGGCCTTAAAAGATGAGCAAACCGGAAGGATCATCGATATTTCCTGTGTCATCGGGACTGCCCCCTCCCCCGAGATCAAAGATATGGTGGTCTCTTTGGGGGCTGGGTCCGTGCCCCATCGGTTTTTTAAAAAGAGCGATGGGAAACCGATTGATGAGATAGACCCTCAGACCCTAAACGGAGTGGCCCAGGAAGGAGAGGCCTTCTTTTATCTCGATCCCGTGACCAAGATGGAGGCCCAAAACGGAAGTTTTAATATGAATTCGATTTTGGGTTCCATGGGACAGGGAGAGAATTTGGCCCGGCCCGCAAAGATGGTTCCCGTGGAGTTTGGCAAAATCTATATCGTTTCCACCGAGCAGGGCAATGTGATCCCTTGCCCTCTTTGTCCGGTGGATTCTTGGTATGAGGGCTTTTCGGCCTTTCCCATGACTCAAGGAGGAAATGGGTTGGTGGCCGTAGGCCATACGGGTCGTCGGGACGAATACGAGCAAAATGCCACCAACGGAAATTTTGAGGATACAAAATTTGGTCGCGCCTGTTGGGTCCCTCCCACCATGCTCCCCTTTGCCCATAAAAGACATGATGATGAGGTGGAACAAAGGCGCCGCCGACTTCAAACCCAGGCCGCCCTTTATATAAACGGTTACCAAAGGGATTGGTTTGGATTTAATAAGGGAGCGGTGATCGGCTCTTTCGATGGAGTGAGTTGGTTTGCCGTTGGCAGTGGGAGGAGAGTGGAGGCCAAGAGCAATAAACTCTTTTTGGCCGTCAACGCCCCCTTTGGGGATTTGAGTGTTTCCACAAATCTAAGGGTTTCCGTTCGAGAGGATGCGAATACCCAGGGGCAGACCCCGGATTTTGATTTTGACCCCTCCATCACCGATCCAAGTCATGCCCACTATAATCAGGCCGCCAGTTGCCAAAAATACCATCAATGCGAAGTGGATTCCGATTGTGTGACCCAGTTGGGTTGGGAGTATATGTGTGCGGATATTTCCCTTTGGAAAACCGAGGCCCCGAGCTTTGATTTAAGCGGCCTGGAAAAGGGTGTGAGTAGCGATCTTAGCAAGACGGTCTCCTCCTTTTTGGTGGGAGGACTCGCTCCCGGAAGTTCGAGGAAAAGATGTGTTTATCGAGGGATGGGGGCCCTTTGCCAAAGAGATTTTGAGTCCTCTTCCATCAGTTCTCTTCTAAGGCCTAGGCTTAAAAAGCTCATCACCTGCGCTCCCAATTTTTATTGTGCCTCCCTAAGCGATTCCGTCTTTAACGAGGAATTGGTGCGAGAACCCAACTCCCTATCCGGTATCATCTTTGGTTTTGAATCCGATGTCTTGGGACGACCTCTCCATTACGTTGGGGCAAGGGCGTCCTTGCCTGCGTCCGTTCAGGATAATATGGAAAAAAATCTTCAAACCCTTACCCGTTCACCGTTGACCGGAATAGATCCGGGGCTCTGTATGCCCGGAAAAGATCTGACGGCTTCCACTTACTTGGATCAGCACCGAGGCCCGGACCCCGGGATTTTGCCCACGGGCCAAACCATTCGTACGGACTATATCAACCAAATAGGAAGTTGTGATTCCGACCTGGCCGTGGGGGAGCAGGTTCGGGCCTGTCCCCTCTTTGACGATGAGGGGGATTATCTTTTTACGACGGTCGTTTCTTCGCCAGATCCAAAGATCGTTTCTTTAACGGACAATCTTTCTAAATTTCGCACCCAAAACTCCTGTGGAGACAATTCGAGAAGGAGTTCTTCGACGGACAATACCTTTGCCTCCATCGAAGCCGATGTGTTGGGGCTCTTGGCCAGTCTCGGTCGCCCCTCTTTTTCCGAACACGCTTGTTTGAGAAGGGCCGGTTCTCCTTGTTTTACGGACCTCGATTGCACGCCGTCTCGTCTCCACGCCGAAACTGCGGCCTTTTTGGGATTGGACTCTTTTGGCGGAACCCAAGGGGAAAAGGACTATTGGCTAGAATACTTGGTCTGTGCCCAGGAAAAAGAACGCCCCATTTTTGGAACTCCCGAGTTTAAAGATTACGAGATCAAAAAAAATCGATGTTGTCGTCCCATAGGAGAACATTTAAGCATTGTTTTGAGAAAGGATGTGATCTCCACGGGAGGTCTTGTGGATGACCCTTCAAGGCCTAGAGGAGACCTTTATCCTTTCGCCAATCGCAATACGGATCGGCGCTACTCCCGCTATCTTTCCATCTACGAGGATATTGGGGGAGGGGTGGTGATACCCTATAAGGATTTGGATGCCACATCGGCTTGCACGGGGGGAAGCGGTTGTCTTTCCGGAGACTACGAGGACGAGACGGCTGACGGCCAATGGGAGGCCCCGGATTTGGTGGCGGCCAAAACTTGTTGTGGCGGAGGATGGGTGAGAAAATTTGCCGACGGCACCCACGATTGGACAAAAACCGATAGAAATGTCTTTCGAGTGGATAACTTTCAATGCTTGAATTATCGAAGCGAATACGTTTTTGAAAAACCTCCGGGAGTCTCCCTTAGAAACTACAATGAGGATATCGATAGGGCCTGTCGGGAAGCGGCCAATGGAGGATGTCCCCAGATCGATTTTATCCGTTCCAACGGGGCCGATATCAATGGGGCCCCTCTCTTAAACGACTTCTTCGAGGAAGGGGCCGGTGTCACCGGGCTCAGCGACAGTGTGGCCGTCCCCGGAGTGTTGGTGGCCAAGGCCGACTACTCCTCTCTCAACGACAACTTAACATCTTCTAGCGAGTCTGCCTTTTTGGGAGAGGATTTAAAAAGACTGGCCGACGGCGTCGGTATCTTTGCCCCCAGTGGGCCGAGACACAAACCCTCGCTCGCCAACAATCCGAATCGCCCCTGGCTCGATGCGGATAAAAAGGAAGTGGAATACCATATCCCGGCCTATATCAATGTTTTAAATAGCAACGCAGAAAATAATCTCGTAAGCATCGGCGTTAGCTACTCTCCGGCTTCGGGGGCCTCTAGCTTTGACGATTTTAATGAGGTCATGCCGATTTGGGATCGCTCTATGGGGATGGGAAGCACGGCGAGTAGTACTACGGCCTTGACAAATGGCACGGTCTTTAAAGTCAGGGTGGATTACGATGCCCGCGGCAATCACGTCTTGCGTCTCACGTGTGGTTCCTGTAATGCCGGAGATTTTGAACGAGCGTGGCCCATCATCGAGTTCATTCCCCAGGGGACGAGAGATTATAGACGGGCCGTAGGGAGTCTCACCGTGGGGCAGGCGGCCGGACTCGTGCCCATTCCACCGGCCACCACGGGCACCCATGCCCTTCCCTTTGTTTCCTCTTTGAGTTCCTACGGCATGACTCCGGGAAGTGATCTCTATTACCTGACCAAGCTGGGACGCCTTGAACTTTTGGGGATCCCCCAAATTCATTTTGAACCCCTCTATTGCCATAGCGATATGGGAAAATTGGTTCCGGGGCTTTACTCTCGTTTTAACACGAAACAGGAAGTGGAAGATCAGGCCGGGATAACCGACTACCAAAGCATCATCGATAAGGATATCGAGCGTTTCGATGGGACGAGTTCGGCGGTCAGTGGGAATAAGTGGGTGGCCGGTCGGGACAACTCCAATCTTTTTGTTTTGGATGGGAAAGAGGTCGCTCTTAATCCCGTCTTTAGTGAGGATGAACTCACCTGCTGCAATCGATTGGGAACGGTGGTTTCGTCCCCCGGGCGTTGTTGCACAGGTTACGCTAAGAAGGCCCAAGAAGGCCTAACCTGTGCCTTGCCCTCCAAAATCGATCTCATGGTCTATTTTAATCGCTTTATCTCCGGCGAGGGAAAATACGATAAAGAAAGAGAGCCAAATGGACTCACCAAAGACGATTTTGACCCGAAGACGGGAGAACCCAAAATAAATCAAAAGACTTATGACAAGATAAGGGCCCTGGGGCAAAAGTATTGTGATAATAATGAGCGGGAAAAGACGAGAACGGGAGGGGCCTTTGGAAATTTTTTGATCGAACCCCTTCCTCCGAGCGGCCAGGTTTTAGGCTCTTCGGGTTTGGGCGAGAATGACCCGGCCCTTCGCCGTTACGGGATCGTCGATTCCTCGATCGACAGGAGCATCGACGGCCAAAAGGGTTATGGGGCCTTTGTGGAAGGTTTTCGTTGGAATCACCATCTCTATTGCAAATAAAGGGGCCTTCCCATTCCGTATTCGGGGAGTTATGATCCATTGATGGGCCTTCATCCCGTAAGTGTGACCGAGATCGTTTCCCTCATCAAGGAAAACCTTGAGGGAGGTTTTGGCCGCCTCGTCGTAGAGGGAGAAGTCTCCAATCTTTTGAGATCGGCCGTGGGCCATTGGTATTTTACCCTAAGTGACGGGGAGTCTTCCCTTCAGGCGGCCCTGTTCAAGAGCGACGCTCTAAGAAACCCCCTGATGAGAACCCTTAAAGACGGAGATAAGCTCATTTGCCAAGGGCGTCTTGGGGTCTATGCCAGAAGGGGAACCTTCCAACTCATCTGTAAGAGCGTTCATCCCGCAGGTAAAGGAGACCTCAAGGCCAAATTTGAGGACCTCAAGGCCAAGTTGGCTTCGGAGGGACTTTTCGATAGGGAACGAAAGCGACCCATTCCCCCACTTCCCGGGAAGGTGGCCGTGATCTCCGCAGAGAAGGGTGCGGCCTTGGCCGACTTTCTCAAAATCTATAGGCGTCGCTCTTTGTGGATGGATGTGACCGTTGTGCCCGCCACGGTTCAAGGGGAGAAGGCCCCGGTCGATCTCATACGGGCCCTTCGCTTGGCCGCTCAAAGGGATTATGAAGTCATCGTGTTGGCCAGAGGAGGGGGGAGCCTCGAGGATTTGGCGGCCTTTAACGATGAGGCCTTGGCCCGCGCCATAGGAGAGTGCGGGATTCCCGTGGTGAGTGCCGTAGGCCATGAAGTGGATTTTACCATCGCCGATTTCGTCTCCGACCTTAGGGCCGAAACCCCTTCCGCTGCGGCCCAAATTTTAACGGAATCCCAAACGAAAATTCACGCTCGGTTGGCATCGGCCCAAAAGACCTTGGGTCTTATGATGTCCGAGATTCTAGGGCGTTATCGCCATAGGGTGGCGGCCAGACACCCGAGGGCCCTCTTGGGGCTGATCGAAGGAAAACTAGGGGCCTTTCGCTCTCGCCTTGAGACCTGTCGCCGCTTGCATCATCCAAGCGAGATTTTTCGGTTTCACGAAGTGGATTTTTTCCTAGACGAACTCGTAAGAAGAGGGCTTACGCGGATCGAAGATCAAAGGGATCGTCACCACCATCGCCTGGAACGCTCTTGGGATCTTTTGCGAGCCTTTGATATCAGGGAAGTTTTGAAACGGGGGTTTAGCTATCTTTCCGTAGAATCCAAGATCATTTCATCTCGCTCCGATTTTGATAAGGTGGCCCCTTCGACTCCCATCCACATCGATTTTTGGGATGGCCGGGCCGTCTTTAAAAAGAAGAAAACGGATGGGTCCTAAAGATGTTCCAGAGGGTAGGTATTATCCTTGGGAGCGGTCTTTAAGAACGTCTTGATGGATTTAAATAATTTCATCTGATTCTTTGTAAAAGTATTTTTATGAACGATGAGAAGGTCTTTTTTTCGAGAGGCCGTCTCCTCCACAAGGTATCTTTCGATAAAAGGGAAAAGATCCCGGTGAACACCGAAATCTTGGGAGCTTTTCTTTCGTCTCCTTCGATCATTTCTTTTGATACACCCTTGGGCGTAGTAGAGGAGTCGTTTTTTGTGGGCGGGGAAGTGAAAAATCAAGGCATTATTATGTCCTAGATGAAAGAGAGGGTAGATGGTCAGTTGTCCCGGGATGAGATGATGGGAGATGAGAAAGGACTCGGAACCGGGCCCGATATGATATTTTTCAGAGGTCGGTTCGAGGGCCCTCTCCTTGTCCTTATCCTTGTCTTTGCCTTTTAAGTGTTTGCCGTGGAGATGAAGGTTGATAAGTTCTTTGACCCTGCTTTCAAATTTATTATAGTTCAGGTTGTAATGGAGAAAGGCCTCAAAAAAGTGGCCCATGAGTTCCACCGTGATCGTCTTCCATGGGACTTGGGCCATGACGGAGGAGACGATTTCAATCTCTTGGGAGGGGTCTTTAAGGGGAATGGAGGCCAATTCCAGGCCCTTTTCTCCTTTGAGATAGACGATGGTTGCAGAATGGATTTCTCCCAATACCCCCAGGCATTGAGAGGCCTCGTCTTTTGAAAAGTGGGCCCGATTGAGTTCAAATTTTGATTGGGGGTAATAGAGTTGATTGACCTTGCGGATGCCCTTTTTGATAAAGATGTGGAGGAAATTGAGGAGGAGATGGGCGCAGACCTTCGCATCTTCGAGGGCGCGATGGGCCTTTTTATGGGGGATATTGAATAATCGTCCCATGTAGCCGAGGTTGGAACTCAACATATTGGGGATGAGATATTGTCCCATAAGTTGAGTGCATAGAGAACGGTTGGTCAGGAGGGGAAGATTCAAGCGTTTTAAAACGGAATTGAAGAAGGGCAAGTCAAAGGAGATATTGTGGGCCACGATGATGGAGTCTCCGATAAAATCCAAAATTTCATGGATGATCTTTTCGATGGTCGGGGAGTCCTTGAGGGTTTCGGGAGAAATAGAGGTGAGTCTTTGAACGTATTTGGGGATATCACTTTTGGGGTTGACGAGATAGTCGAGTTCTCTAGAGATTTTAAGATTTTCTATTTTGACCAACCCGATTTCGATGATTTGGTCGCTTTCATGGACTCCCCCGGTGGTTTCTAAGTCCATGGCGACAAAGGAGAGTTTTTGGAGGAGCTTTTTTGAATAGGCGTGTTCTATATGTTCCATTCCGTTCATCGCTCAGCATTTTCGGATCGTCTTTTCCAATAAATCCGTAAATGGTTTCATCACCTTAAGGGCCTGTGCTTTCACATCTTCGTGCTTGATATTTTCCGTGGAGATTCCGGCGGCCATATTGGTGATGCAAGAAAGCCCTGCCACTTTAAGGCCTAGGTGATTGGCCGCAATGGATTCGGCCACGGTACTCATGCCCACCAAATCCGCTCCCATAGCGGCCATCATGTGAACCTCTGCCGGAGTTTCGTAGGTGGGTCCCAGAACCGAGCAATAGATGCCGTTTTTGAGAGTGATCCGATTTTCTTTGGCCGTTTCATAAAAAAGTTCTTTTAGGCCGGGGTGATAGGCCCGGGTCATGTCGGGAAAACGGGGGCCCAGTTGATCCATATTGGGGCCCACCAAGGGATTGCGCCCGGTTAAGTTGATATGGTCGTTGATGAGAACCAAGTCTCCGGGGGAAAAGGAGCGGTTGATTCCACCGGAAGCGTTTGTCAAAATGAGGGTCTCCACTCCCAAGGCCCCCAGGGTTCTTACGGGGAAGACGACGGTTTCCATGTCATGGCCTTCGTAGGCGTGAATGCGTCCCTGGAGGACGGCTGTCGGCACATCTCCTATATGGCCCAAGATAAGTCTTCCCTTATGCCCCTCCACGGTGGTTTGGCAAAAAAAGGGGATGTCGTCGTAGTCGATAGAGGTCGCCTCCTTCATCCTTTCCCCAAAGGCCCCGAGACCGCTGCCCAGCACGAGACCCACCCTGGGTTTCGTGGGGCAAACCTTTTGGATGCTTTGAGAGGCCCTTAAAATCTTTTCGTACATGGGAAGACTTTCCATTCTTTTACTCTCTATCTCTATTCGTTTCCGTTAGGTTCTATCGCCCAAAACATCTAAGATCAAAGGATCAAGCGTAGGCTTTGATTGCGACATCTCGACGATTTCTCGAAAAAAACGTTTTTCGAGAGATTCCACAAGGTCTTTTTGGGAATCGTGATGAAAAACCGTGAGGATGGTTTCTTGGGCCTTGACAAAGTCTCCCGGCTTTTTGGCAAATTTAAATCCAACACTCGGATCGATTTGTTCCTCTTTGGTTTTTCGTCCTCCTCCAAGATCGACGAGGAGGCGGCCGATTTTGTCGTTTTCAAAACTTTCGATATACCCGTCCTCTTGGGCCTTGATCGAGTGGGTTTCCCGGGCCACGGAAAGAAGGGACGGTCTTGAGACGATATCCGGGTGGCCCCCTTGGGATTTCACGAGTTGTTCAAATTTTTTGAGAGCGGCCCCACTCTCTAAGGCCTTTTGGGCCATTTGTTTCCCTTGAAGGCGGGAGTCGGCCAGACCGGCCAAAACGATCATACCTGAGGCCAATTCCACGGAAATCTCTTCTAAGTCTTTTGGGCCTTGGCCCTTTAAGGTTTCGATACATTCGATCACCTCCAAGGAATTTCCCACACTTTCTCCAAGAGGCCAATTCATATTGGTGAGGAAGGCCATGATGGGCAAATCGTAGGATCGGCCGAGCTCTATCATAGAGAGGGCCAAGCGGCGGGCGTCGGGTACGGTTTTCATAAAGGCCCCACTCCCAAATTTGAGATCGATCACCAGTCCCCGGATTCCTTCGGCCAGTTTTTTGCTCATAATGGAGGCCGTGATAAGGGGGATGGAATTGATGGTGGCCGTGACATCCCGTAGGGCATAGAGGGTTTTATCCACCGGGGCAAAATCATCGGTTTGGCCCATGAGAACGATATTATTTTTCTCGACCAGGGAACGAAAGTTTTCGAGAGTCAGGGCGGTTTTAAAACCCGGAATGGATTCGGCCTTATCGACGGTTCCTCCCGTATGCCCTAGACCCCTTCCGGCCACCATGGGGACCTTGACCCCACAGGCCGCTGCGATGGGCCCCGTTATAAAGCTCGTCTTGTCTCCGATTCCTCCGGTGGAATGTTTGTCAACGACGTTGGGTTCGTCGAAGGAAAGCCGACGTCCCGACTCGATCATGGCCTTGGTGAGGGCCGAGGTCTCGGAGGGGGAAAGATCGTTGATGAAGGCGGCCATGAGGAAGGCCGAGGCCTGGTAGTCTTTGATATGGCCTTGGGTCAACTCGGTCACAAACCAACGAACCTCTTCGTCGCTTAGGGTTTGAGCGTCCCGCTTTTTTTCGATGATGGAATAGGCGTTCAATTCTTTCCCACCTTTTTGCGATTAGTCAATAAATGAGGAGCAATCCGGGCCATCTCGTTGCACTCCCTCTTGTACTCTCTCTCCTCCCATTATTCAAATGATTCCCATGGTATTGGGGAGGAAGGGCCGTCTTTTTTCCCTAGGCATCCCCACCCAAAGGCACGATCGGTCGTCTTTTCCCCTCAAGGGCCCTTTATGACACTCTTTACAAGACTCCACCCTATTTGAAATAATGTGGATAAGAGCTTTGAGTCAAATCGATATGAATTTTTGTCAAAAAGCATTAGTGTTTCTCTCGCTTTCTCTTTGTCCGCTTTCCCATGTTTTTGCCCAAGGAGTTGTGGCCAAAGAAATCGACATTTTTGAAAAGTCGTTGGATGATCTTTCTTTGATGGCCACCATGGGTGCGGCAGGGGGCGTGATTGGGCTTTCGACTCTTTCCTTTGTGGAAGATCCTTGGGATCGTTTGCAAAATATCGTCACGGGGGCCGCCATCGGTATCATCGTCGGTGTGGGATGGTTGGGTTATGAGCAGGTGATAAAAAGCTATGACGATATGAGTGCCGAGAGCTTTCATTCATTTGATCGAATGTCTTGGAAGACGGCGAGTACCCTATCCCATGGCGACCCCTTCTATGGAGCATCGGCCAAGCGTGGGCCTTCGGTTGGTTGGGTTTGGCAGTTTTAAGGGCCTATCCCAAAACCACCTTCTATTGCAATCGGCTGCAATTGTGCCGGGCTTCGTCTTTAAGCAAAAAATGCCCTCAACGTGCCACAAGCACGCCTTCAGACATTTTTTGCTTTCATCCTTGCCGGGCACAATCTCGCTCGCTTTCATCACGAAGGTGGTTTT
>JAPONP010000136.1 GCA_026713835.1 Bacteriovoracales bacterium | reverse complement strand
TCTTTGGGAAGATCATAAAAAAATAGAGCAGCCAATAATGCTCCAATGCTTTCTAAGTTTCCATGAAACCTGGAAATATCTTCTACACCTACAATTCCTTTTTCTTTTGCAAGGGGAAGATAGCGATATAGTTGGATTGCTACCTCAAATGAGTACCAATCCACCCATTCTGAAAGATATTCGGCTGCATCTTTAGGATTCTTCTTGGCCAGAGAAAAAAGAGGCCTGACTGCACAATCCGTAGCCTCCATCCTCTCCTCAGATTTAAATCGAGTTTTCTGATCCATTCTCAAGTAGTGGTTTACCCAGTAATGGAGTAAATGAACATGATGATGGGCTTCTTCTAAATCCCCCTGAAGTATATGAATTATTCCTAATCGAGCATGACGAGTACCCGGCCACTCTGTTTGTGCCTCATAAACCCTACGAATAGCATCAGTATCATTTAATTCAACTATAAACTCGGGGCTATTTAAAAGATAACGAAGGCCTCGCTGATCAAACTCTGTAACAGGTGAAATTTTAACCAAGAAACCAATTAGCTTATCAAAATCTTTTTTCCCTGCCGCATACCTTACGGCAAATTTCAAACGAGCATATCTGATCTCTAATTTGCCTAGATCACTTTCAATACTGTGAGGGATTCTACTATCTGTTGCCAATGAATAAATATCATCACCATTTCCGAGCTTGTATAAAAAACTTGGAAGAGTCTTGGCCGCAAATACAGATTGTTCCTGAGCAGCCGATAGATTTGATGCAATCTTGTTTAAATCATTTTGTTTCGATCCGTACTTTTTTATAATTAAAGTCTCGGTAGGTTCATCCTTGAACATTACGCCACGTTTTGATATCTCTAACAAAGGAGCAAGGTCTGAAACCATGCTGGTGATTGCATTTGAATCAACATTATTGGCAAGGGCATAATCTTCAATACTTACCGGCGGTGCAAGTAATGTCAGCCCGGAAAGAAAAGTAGTTAAATCATCTTTTGAAGAGCCTCTCTGCGTTGCGGCATCTATAGATTTTTCAATTTTTTGGGTCAGCAAATCATCTAGTTGTAGTTTTGATCCCTCCTTGCTATTGCAGTGACCCTTATCTTGAACGAGGAATTCAAGTATTCTAGCATTACCGCCAGATCGAGAATAAGCAGAGTCTATAAATACAGAAGAATTTTCAATTCGAGCTTTGAGAAACACTGACGTTTCATTTTTACTAAATGGTTTTAATTCAAATTCATCACATCTTGCGTATGTATTTGGCTTTCTTTCTGTGCGGCATGAAACAATTAGCTTCACTCCGTTTATAGATCTATTGTGAAAGCTCTCAAGAAGTATCTTTGAAAAAGATTGCTCTTTATTTTGTTTAGCTGCAAATTCGGCATTGTCGATAGCATCAATAAAAATATAAATTTTTTGCTGCAAATTGCTATCCCTCAATGTCTTTAAGCATTGTTCAAGTCGACGCCTAAATGTTTTGGCCAATGCTTGGTCATCTGGAGTATTTGGAAGAATTAGGTCACACAATCCACGAAAAGCGAGAGTATTTGCAATATGAATTAATCCATGCTTTGCCAAGTGTCGAGCATCTTCTATCGAACGATAAGAGCCGCCTCCGAAAGAGTCAAAAAATACTACCTCATGATTTTCATTAAATTTGTCTGCAAGACTCTTCATGAAGACAGTTTTACCAACCCCTCCCGAAGCATGAATTAAAACAGTCTGATTTGAGTTTGATATAGCTTCAATTGCATCATCGGTTTGCTCTCGGGTCAAAGTATTTCCCCAGCTTGAAAGGGACTCTGGACAAGGGAGGAGTTCATTCACTTCTTGAATACTAAGTGCAGTCAAAACATCTGTGAATTCTATTATGTTTTTTCCGCTACCAGTAGTCCCAGCTTTTTCCCTAACTAATTCTTTAAGTTTTCCTAGCCTTGAAGATGCAATGATGCCCGAGGTTGCAGACAAAGATATAAGAGCATTTTCAAGTTCACTTTTCGATTTTGATAAGAGATTTGTGCAACTTAAAAATTTACAAATGGAGGCGAAACCCTTGATTTCTTCCTCTTTAAGTTTCGTTGCTTTTTTAAATTTATCTTCTAACTCGAGATATTCCCCAGTATTTTTCTTACCTATGGCCAAATTCTTTACTGTCTTCTCAAAATCAGACGGAACAGGGCGGTTCGTAATAAATTGAAAACTCAATTTATTAGAGGTATCTTGGTCAAAACGGCCAAGATGATTTTTATATGCTTTAGCAAACTTCTCTATGGTTTTTTTTATGTCGGACATTATTATTGGGGTGTCCTTCTTTGCAACAGAGTATTTAAACTGAAGAATGCTTACTTTCTCTGATGAGTGAAAATCTTCCCCACCATAGTAAAGAGCAACGTCTGCTATCTCTACTTCTTCATTCGCTGCTAATTCTTGATCTACAGGGGATAAACCTTCGACCGCAATAGCCTTTAAAGTAGAGCTTGGATTCAATAATTCAAGTGATTTGCGAGCCACCCATATCTCATGATACTCATGGCCATCACGGGATGCTCTAACGTTATCTGTCTTTTTCTTTTTTGTACTCATCTAGCGGCAATATCCCCAATTTCTTTAAAGAATAATTTCCTTCTAAAAGGCAATACGTTCAATTTGAGAATTTCTACAAAAGGTGGATATTTTTTGAGATGAGCAATCATATTTTTGGTAGCTCTTCATTTGAAAAAATTAAACTCTTGACCTGCACTCCATTGCTAATGGCTATTTTTGGGCCACAATTTCTTGAACGCTTTTTATAACATCGTCTAAACTATGATCGGGAGGGATAATCCCCTTGGCCCGATAATAGGATTTCGAGAATGTATCTCCGAGGGAGCGGATAAGGGTCTCGACAAAGGAGCTACTTTGGGGAACGTTTTTGACTAAATCTTTATTGATGTCAATTTGGATTCCCGTTCCCTCGCTAAATACCTTGACCAGGTGTTTCTTGTCGTCACCGTAGCGACATCGAAGCCCCTCTGAAAATTCTTGGCGAATAAACTCGTATTCGGGCTTTTGAGAAATTTCGCTAAAAATTCTGGCCTTTTCCAGTTGTTCCCACGTTTTCTTTTGAATTTCCGTTCGGGCCTTCTTGAGATCGGCGGCCTTGGCAAAGGGGGTTCCACGAAGCATCTCCCTGGTCTCTTTATTATTGGGAGCCTTCATAGGCTTCTTTTTTGTCGTTGTTTTTTTTCTTTTGACTACCATCCTTCTTCTACTTTAGGACAGATTGGGTAAAAATTCAAAAATATAGTCTTGGTGTTAAGAATTAGGAAATATCGCCTTTAGCTCCTTAAGGGAAGACGATCTTTTTAGGTACCCTGCTATAAGGGGGTCGATGTTTGTATTTGGCTTTTCAGCGACGAGAAAACAAGGAGGAAGGGCCGTATGGCCAACTTCTTTTTTGGCCCATTTGAAAAAATTTGGGCCATTTCCAATTTGAAGCCAAAAGCTGCTAATAATGGCATCAAGTTGACTACTTTTAATGACTTCAATGGCATCTAAGACACTTTCGGTTATATGGACTTGGTGTTGAATTTTTTGTAACTTAAGGGCGAGACAATCGAGATTTTGCTCTTTATTGTGAATTATCAAAATGTTCATCTATTCGTAGAATTGCTCAAAAAAATGTAAAAATCTATGTTTTAAAGTAGAAATATATAATTTTTACAAGTTCCGTGTAGGACAAAAGAGTGGGTTATATTGCCTCTCTCCCCCTTTTTTGAGATGATGGATAAAAGGGCAATGATTTTAGCTGCGTCGCTCCATGGAGA
>JAPONP010000135.1 GCA_026713835.1 Bacteriovoracales bacterium | reverse complement strand
TTGACGGAGAAAGCGGCGGATTACATTCGCCAATACGACCCGAGGTTTACCTGGAAGGTTTTGCAAGAGATAGAATCAAAGATTTTGGATGAGAAGGACAGAATCATGCCGGCACTAAAGTTTTCCCTTGATGAGGCCCGAGAAGAAGGACTTTGGAAGGGGAAAGAAGAGATCGTATTGAATATGTTTAAGGAGGGGGCAGACATCCGAATGATCTGCCGATTCACCCGATTGACGGAAGGGCAAGTAAGAGAGATCGCCCAAAAACATTCCATCAAAAAATAAAGTTTGCGTTCGACTTTCAATGACCCCACTCTTTTTTGCCGTTATTGCTGCGGTGTTTAAATTCGTCCACGGAGCGCTGCTCCTCTCGGATCCGAGAAAGACGTTGCAACTTTCGACAGTCATTTATTGGCACAGGATCCACACCCCCCTTCTTCCTCCAAAGGGGCCTGGGTATCGATCAAATCCCAATGCCCGTACCTCTCATTCATAAAGTTCAAGGCCTTCTCTTCACGGGAAAACTGCTTTTGAAAGACCTCGTGGGCATCGTCTTTGAGGACGGTGACGAAAAAGAGGGGGGAGGTCGGAGCCTGCCCGGATTCATCACCCCCTAAAGAGAGGATGCATTTGAGGGGTCCGGTGGCGTAATGGCAATGATCCCAATTGTCTTTGTCCATGGCATTCATAGGATCCTAAGCCTAACCCAAATAAAGGCCCTTGCCAAAAAGGAGGCTTCTAGGCCATATTAAGGCCCACAGAGGAGTCCATTATGGCCAAAGGGGCAAGAGTCATTATCACCTTGGAGTGTACGGAGGCCCGGAAGGAGGGCAAATCCCCTTCACGCTACTCCACCACGAAAAACAAGAAAAAACACCCGGAACGCCTGGAACTCAAAAAATACAATAAGTTTTTGAAAAGGCACACCCTTCACAAGGAAGTCAAATAGATGAAAAAGGACATTCACCCCGACTACCGCCATGTGATCTTTAAGGATGTCTCCACCGGGTTCGCCGTCCTCACCCGCTCCACCTTGGAAAAGGTTTCGGAATCCATGACCTGGGAGGATGGGAAGGACTATCCCGTCTATCTGGCCGATATCTCAAGCTCGTCCCACCCCTTCTACACGGGAACCCAAAGGATTTTGGATTCCGAGGGTAGGGTGGAAAAATTCAAGAAAAAATATAAGAGCATGGCCTCCCTCAAAAAGAAAAAATCGTAACGGCCACCCTTGCAGCGATCTTGCGGTTCGACTGTCTCGTCGTGCTTTTTATTTGCCGGAAGAAAGGCGTTTGCGAAGAAATGAAGTGGGGCCTCCCACCTTGTCCAGAGTGCGGATCGTGGAGGTGGAAAGACGCAGGCGAACGGTTTGCCCGGTTTCGGGATCGAAGAATCTTTTGGTCTTGAGGTTGGGCCTTTGGCGTTTTTTGGTTTTGATATTGGAGTGGGAAACCTTGTGCCCCACCAATCGACGCTTGCCCGTTAAATCACATCGCCATGCCATAATAGGGCATAAATAGCATCGCCATGGGCCCTTCGTCAAGAGAGCGTTGGGAAGTCCCGGAGGAAGGAGACGATGGCCCGGGAGGTGAATCCATGCTTTTCGTAGAGGGCCTTGGGCGTTCCCGATTCCCCAAACACATCTTGAACTCCGTAGCGAACCACTCGAACGGGAGGATTGGCCTTTTCGGACGCCCATTCGGCCAAGGCCGAGCCCGTTCCCCCGAGAACGCTATGATCTTCGAAGACGTAGAGTTCTTGGAACCGGTCGCATAGCTTTTCCATCACCCCATCGTCCAAGGGCTTGGCCGAAGAGGCGTTGAAGACGGCGGGGCGAGAGTGACCCTGTTCCTCCAAGACCACGGCGGCTTCCAGGGCCGGTTCCAAGAGGGCGCCCACGGCGAGAAAGGCCTTGCCCCGCCCCTCTTTGACGAGGGGAAAATGCCCCGGGGCCTTAAAGGGAGGGAGGGGAAGATCGGCCAGGCCCTGGCGGGTGAGGCGTAGATAGACGGGCCCACGGTGGAGGATGGCCCACTCCACCATCTGTCGGCATTCCGTAGGCGTGGAGGGTTGGAGGACGCTCATGCCGGGAACGGCCCTCATAAGGGCGATATCCTCTAGGCCCATTTGGGAGTGTCCGTCCTCTCCGATGCCGACACCGCAATGGGTTCCCACCAGTTTGACGTTGGCCTGGGAGTAGCCCACACTCATGCGAATTTGATCGTAGCGTCCCGTGAGAAAGGCCGCAAAGGAACAGGCAAAGGGGATCTTTCCGGTAAACGAGATGCCGGCTGCGGCCCCCACCATATTGGCCTCTTGAATCCCCATTTGAAAGAAACGCTCGGGGTATTTTTGGGCGAAGAGATGGGTTTGGGTGCTTTTGGAAAGATCCGCATCATAGCAAACCACCCGGGGGTATTGTTCGGCGAAATGGGCCAAGGCCTTTCCAAAGGCCGCCCTCGTGGCCATTCTCTCCACATCTTTTGGGATCGGAACCGGGGTCTTCATGGGGCCAGTCCTATGGTGTGGTTTTGCCGGATCTCTTTTAAGGCCCTCTCCAATTGTTCATCGTTGGGGGCCTTGCCGTGCCAGTCGATTTGTCCTTCCATAAAATCCACCCCCTTGCCCTTAATGGTGTGGGCGATGATAAAGGAAGGTTTTTCGGGGTGGGTGTCCTCCAGGGCCTGCACCAACTCCTCGTAGGAATGTCCGTCCACTTCGTGGACGTGCCAGCCGAAGGAGTGCCATTTTTCCCTCAAGGGGGAAAGGGACAAGACCTCCTCCACGGGGCCGTCGATTTGTCCCTTATTGAAGTCGAGAATGAGGGTCAAATGGCCCAGTTTGTGGTGGGGAGCGCTCAGGGCCGCTTCCCAGATTTGTCCCTCTTGAATCTCCCCGTCTCCCACGATGGCGTAGATGCGGTGGGGATTGTCGTCCAATCGATACCCTTGGGCCATGCCGAGGGCGATGGAGGCCCCTTGCCCGAGAGAGCCCGTGGAGGCCTCGAGGATGGGGAGGCGGGCCCGATCCGGGTGTCCTTGGAGACGGGAGCCGAGCTTACGCAAACTCATCAGTTCGTCTTCATCGATGCCGTAGCCCCCATCGACCAGGACGGCGTAGAGGGCGGGAACGCCGTGGCCTTTGGAGAGGACGAGTCGATCCCGGTCGTTGCCTTGGATCGATTCGGGAGAGTGGGTCATCACACCGCCTTCGCCCAGGAGGGCGTAGAGGATTTCCACCAGGGAGAGGGAACTTCCGGGATGTCCGCTACCGGCCCGGTGAATGGATTTGAGGATGCGCTCTCGAATGACGGGGGTTCGTTCGGCCCAGGTCAAAAATCGATCCCTCTCCACTTCGACTTTTTGGGTCTTTGGCTTTGGGCCTTGATCCTTCATGAAGGCAATCTATCATGGGGGCCGTCTATGGGCCATCCTCCATGGAGATTTGGGATTGCATATAGCGCTCGACCCCAACCTTTTTGACCAATTCCAATTGGGTTTCAAGCCAGTCCACATGCTCTTCCTCGCTATCCAAAATGGAGGCGAAGAGATCCCTGGAAACGTAGTCTTGGAGGTTTTCGGACTTTTCGATACATTCTTTCAGGGTGGGGATAGCCGCCATTTCAAGCCCGAGGTCGGCTTCCAGGATTTCCACCACGTCTTGACCGATTTTGAGGACCCCCATCTTTTGGAGATTGGGAAGACCCTCCAAAAAGAGGATTCTCTTGATGAGTTCGTCCGCGTGTTTCATCTCATCGATGGCGGCCTTATACTCCAGGTCTCCAATTTTTTTGAGTCCCCAGTCCTGAAGCATACGGGCGTGGAGAAAGTATTGATTGATGGCCGTGAGTTCGTTACTCAAGACTTTATTGAGGGCCTTGATGATATCCGTTTGTCCTTTCATACCTTCATTCCCTTTGGTTGAGTTTGGTTTGGTTTGGTTCGTTTTGTTTTAGCTTGTTTTGAAAAAAGCTAACCCATTTCCCTAAAGATGGGAAACCCTATCTTTGTTTGGCAGGGAAAACCCGGGCATGGCCCTTTTGGAGAAGAGGGCCTTTTTGTTTGAGATAGGTTTTGATGGCTTGGGAAAGACAAGCCCCGCAGTCCTTGCCCACACCGAGTCGCCCCAAAACCTCTTGGGCCGGCCCTTTGTCCATGGAGGCCTCCTGGATATCTTTTTCCGTAATGGCGTGGCAAAGGCAGATATACATAATGGATTTTTAATCTCCTTGAGCTTTTATTATAGGCCCGTTTGGTTGGTTATTCAAACTAAATTTTGAGATATGATACAGAGGCTTTCGGTCGGGAAACTATGCGACGCGTTTTTCGAGGGGGAGGGGGGGGGTTCGCCTTGGGATTGAAAGCTTTTCTCAGAAAAAAAGGCCCTTGGGATTCTAAATTGGGGTATAATGAACTTTAGGGAACGGATGCAAGGAAAGGATTTTCCTCCCATCCGTTTTTCCTCTAGTTTACCGATTGCATCGACAAGGAGGTTTTTATGAGTCAATTGGCCGTCGCTTTAACTCTTTTCTTTTGCCTTTTCCGAGTGGCCTTGGCGCAAGTCGCCATTGAGCGCCAGGAGGGCGAGATCTTTATCCAACTTCCCAAAATGCTCGTCAATTCCGAAAGAAGCGGACATTCAAGGGTTTTTGTCCCGGGTTTAAATAATTCCGTCATCGCCAAGGCCCCCTCTTTGCCCCAACTCTCCTTTATTTTGGAGGGAACCCCCAAGCGCCTCAAAGTCAAGGTGGAGGTTCTGGAAACCGAGACGAGAGAGGGTGTCCTTCCTACACCCGGATGGGACTCCCAACTTCGGGAAGGAGCTTTCAAGCCGACTTTGGTCATGGCCGAGGATCTTTACGAAAAGGAAATCCCCGATGTGGAGATGACCTATCTTGGAAAATTTAGAAAAAAATCTCTCACGAGAGTCAAGATCAATGTGGCCAAGTACAACGGCAAAGACAAAACCGTTTCCGTGGCCAGGCAGTTTAAAATCACCCACAACTCAAGAGAGTTTCGATTCAGAACCAAAAAGTTTTACAAATACCTCATCATCGCCCCCGTAGGATATGCCGGGGCCCTGGAATCCTTTGTGGCCTGGAAGGAAAGAGAGGGGTTTGCCGTGGAAGTGGAAGAGGTTCATCCTTCCCTCATTTCTACGGAAACCATCAAAGAGATCGTCGCCGATCACTATAAGACGAGGAAGGTTCATTTCGTCATGTTGGTGGGAACGGAAAAGTTGATCCCCACCCATTATCTGAAAACCCGTTTTTCCTATAGAACGCCAAGTGACTTTCCCTACTTTGCCTTTGACGGAAAAGAAGACATCATCCCGGATGTCTTTTACTCCCGTATCGTGGTGGAAAAACCGGAGCAACTCCGCCCCATCCTATGGAAAACCATCGAGTACGAACTCGGGCTCCATACGGATCATTCGGGTTTTCAAAGCATCGCCGGGGTGGCCTCCAACGAGGGAAGAAATCCATCGGATGACGAATACATTAGGGGCATAGGCTCGATGTTTAAGGGCCATCACGGGGCCCTCTATACCCACTTTGGAGAAAACGATATCAAATCCAATCGGTACAAGTTCAACCAAGCCTTAAACAGGGGGGTCGCCTATCTCACCTATATGGGACACGGAACGGGCAAGACTTGGCCCAGCTTTCACGAATCCTATAAGACCGGCGATATCGATCGCTTGAAAAATCAGCAGGTGGTCAAGCCCGTGGTCATCGATGTGGCCTGCCAGAACGGAAAAATTTCCGGGACAAATTTTATCGGCTCAAAGTTGATGGCAGCCGTGGATGATGCAGGAAATCCCTTGGGTGCCGTGGCCTATTACGGCGGCACCGTCAATATCTCTTGGCATCCCCCGGCCATCATGGCCAAGGGAATCGTGGCCGAATATATCGACCATGGCGTCTCTCGCCGCTTTCTTGGAGAGGCCCTTTTGGCCGGCCAACTCTACTTGGCCAAGAACTGGGACAGGCGAAAGGACATCGTGGACAATGCAAGGTGGTTTCATCTTCAGGGAGACCCGGGGCTTAGGATTCGCTACGACCAGCGCAGGTAGGGTGTTGCCAATCGATTCCGGTCGAATGGTGAGTGATAAGGGCAGTGTCAACTTTTTTAAAGTCGTCAGTCTGTAAAATTTTTACAGAGTTTTTTCCGTTGGGGTAAAGTGGCCGAAATTGATTGTGGTGAATGGGGGGAACTTGAAAGTTCCGTGTCGGGCCCCTGTTTTTGCTGGGTTTTTGGTGGGGCACAGCTACCGTAATCTACCGAGGATTTTCACTTTCTTTTGGAATCATTTTCTACTGTTTTATCTAAAAATGCGAAGGTGTTGACAAATTTGCCAACAATGGCTAATATGGACACCGGAAGGATCTGGAGAAAGTTTTGATTGAGAGACCAAAAGGGATCGGAACCGTTGCAATTGATCTTAAATTTAATTTGTAGCAGTTTGAATATCTCGAAATTGATCTTGCTCACGTGAATAAAGATCAAAGGTCAAATTTCTCTTTAAGAGAAGTAGCTTTAGTTACAAAGGAACTTATTGATAATTTAAATCTTGTTCCTGCCGGTGAAAAAGTATTTGGGAATGAGATATGGCCTATTTTGTCAAAACAGGAATAGTGAAGAGTAAGATTTTTAAAATAGTTTTTTGTATTTGCAGTGACCGTCCATCGACGATTGGAGTTATTACATTATATAGAACAAAAGGAATGATTTATGAATCCTTATGATATCGATATTGAGAAGTTAAAAGAATCGAAAAAGATTAAAGATGAAAAGGATATCTTGAAATTAAAACTTGTTGTCGAGTTTTTAAAACTTATTGCTGAAATGGACAATAAAGAGATATTAAGAATAACAAATCTTCATAAATCAGATTTATCTCGGCTTAAGAGTCTAAATATCACTCGATTTACCCTCGATAGAATTGTCGGCCTTTTCGACAGTCTTGGACTTTTTTTGACAATTGATATTAAACAGAAGAAGGCAAGTTAGGGAAGGCCTTCATCACCTTAAAATTTCATTTGCAGCTTAAACTAATTGACATCATGTCCACGGAGGTGAATCCAATCGAGTTGAAAGAATCGAGTGGAGTGTCCTTCCCTTAAGGATCGTTCCGGTCGGTACGTCGTACTCCAACGTCCTATCCTCAAGCTTTGCCCTATTTTTTCTCTCATCCAAAAGCGAGGTGCCCAGGTTGACTATAATACCAACTGCAATATTAACCTGAGTTCGGGATTAAATGTAAGAATTTAACATCGGGAAATTTGCAGCGAATTCTTCCAAAAACAACGCAATGTCTCGTGGACACCTCGTTGCTCGTCATT
>JAPONP010000134.1 GCA_026713835.1 Bacteriovoracales bacterium | reverse complement strand
CCCAAGAGATTCGATGGTCTCGATACATTGAGGTAGCCCTAGGCCGTTTCCAAATTTCTTATTATAGGACTTTCCCTCTTTGACGATTTCGGAAATCTTATCTTGAGGTACGCCGGGTCCATCATCCGAAATAGTTATCTTAGCTAAATTCCCATTAAGGGAAAGGTCAAAAGTGATGCTGCCCTTGCCGTTTAGGGCCTCTATTGAATTATTGATGACGTGTGAGATGGCTGATCTCAATTCTTGACGAATAGATTTTAGGGTGATGAAGTCATTACTTTTATTTTTATTAAATATAAATCTAATACCATTGTCCTTACATTCTAGTTTTTTTAAAGCAATGATTCCTTCAATAAATTCAGCGATATTAAAAATTTTCTTTTGATAAAGATGGGCATACGTTTTTTTGCCACCTTTGATAAATTGTGCGGCCGCCGCTAGTATAGATTGAGTTAAATCTTTAATTAAAATTCGATGTTCCCGACTAATCATGGGGTATTCGCCCAAGATAGATTCGACCTGTAAAACGTCTGAACGAGCGGTATGAAAAATATGTTCGGCCCGTTTAGATTTTTGTTCCATTTTAGCGTATTTGATAATAATGACGAGGGCGAGAAGAAAGATAGCCAGTGTGACGATCATTGCGAGGGCAAGGATTTCTTGTCTCGAGAGGTTTTCATAAAAAAATGATATTTGATATTTTTCGTTAGAATTTGGGTAGATATTATAGCTTTGGTCAAATCTTAAATGTTTTGAAAAGAGAAGAGCAGGAAAATTAAAGACTTTGGCTTTTTCTTCAATCTGTTCTTGAAAATAGGACATTTCTTCCATATCGGAAACATGAACTTTCACTCCCAAGAGATGATGGCCTTCTAAAATCTTTAAAAGAATCATCCGAACCGCAACTTCATCCTTGGCCATGACTGATCCCTTGATGGTAAAGGCCGTTTGATTGGAAAGGTTGCTATAACTTTTTTCTTCTAGGCGATAGAAATGAAGGCCCAATGCGATGAGGACGACAACATAAACGAGCAGAAAGAGGGGGGCGATTGCGAATAAAACCCTTTTCATTTCGTGCCCTCGTTTCTTCTTAGAGCCAGGTGGACGAGTAGGCAAATGGCGGCAATCGAGCCAACACTTAGAAAGGCCTCTCTAAGGGAAGGGGCCCCTCCTCCCCACCTGGTCAGATAGAGGCTATAACCAGCGAAGACTAGAACTCCGGGCATATTGACAAGACTTAGGGCCATGGCGTGATCTTGGGGAGGAAACTCATTTAGCAGCATATCGCGAGATTTTGCCATGATGGCGTGAGTGGCCAGTACATAAAAAATTCCATAAAGCACTATAAGGGCCGCAAAGACCAGAAATCCCATTTCTTTTAAGTCTCTAAGAAAAACTATATTAGAGACAATGAGAACTATATAAAAAAGTGAAATATAGTTTTTTGTAGATACTTTTTTGACGAGTTTAGGCAGGATATGTCCGGCCACCGCCGACCCAATACCTTGGGAGCTTAAAGCAAAAAGGAACATTAAGATCCATGTCCTTTCGTCTTCAAGGTTATCTAGGCCAAGGCCTAGCTCTCGCCCAATACTGATGAGGAGATAGCCCCCAACAATGACCGCAAAGGCAAATATTGAAATTGTGTAAAAAGTAGCCGCAAGAACTTTTCCATTTTTAAACATTTTGGCGATATTGAAGAGAGGGGAAGGACTAAAACGGCGGTCTCCAAATCTTCTATAATCGACTGCAAGCCAACAGAGAGTGACCGCCCAAAGGATGATACCGGGCAAAAAAGCATGATGGGTCATTCCCTTTCCGTTCAAAAGGTAGAGAAGCCCAAAGGCTGCAAGTATAGAGATAGTCGAAAAATACTTTCCAAAGGTTTTGGATAGGGTCATGCTATGCCCACTGTCCCTATGTTCCCCTCTTTTCTCCTCCCTCTCTATGGCATCACGGTAAAAGGCGTTGACTGATCCAGAAATAAGAGGCCTTGTAAAGCCGATAAAAAAGCCGTGAGCGATAAAAAGCCATTCGGCAGCTTGTCCCTGTCCTCCCAAAAGAAGAGCCGTATAGCCGCAAGAGAGCCCTAAAATGACGCTAATATGGCCCAAGATAGCGCAGGGGATTCTCCCATAACGATCGGCTAGTCTTCCTGTGGGAACTTCGAGGATGCAGTTAAGTAAAAATTCGATTCCCGTAATGATGGCAACAGTCGTGGGGGGGACGTTGGCCAAAATACCGACAACACATCGAAAAATGGCCGAATTGAATTGAATGGAAGAGGTATGGAGGGCTCCATAGATTCCAAGCCGTTTAATCGCAAAGCTAGTTGTCATTATGCGGTTTCCCTTGAAAAGTAAAGGTCAAATTTTTCTTTAACCTCGAGAATAAAATCAGCAATGTGGTGGTCAAATTCTAAAAGTTTACATTCTTCTATCGTTTTTAAATCTAAGGGAAAAACATCTTTAAATTTGGCAAGGATTTTTCTTGCGCTAGAATGTTTTATTTCCTTTTTCTTTTTTTTAAGAATACGAAGGGCTAACTCAATCATACAGGTCTGAGCCATTACGGCATGGTAGATGCCGATAAGGGGGCGTTGTTCATCTCGAAGATGTGAAAAACGTCTATCCTTAAATATTTGTTTAAAAGGAGCTAAATTTTTCGTCGAAGTGGTGACAAAGAGGTACTGATGGCCTATTTCATGCACTAGAATTTCACCCCATTTAATCGGATCATTGCTTTTCATATCGTAGAGAACTTCTCCAAATACCTTAGGGTTTGATACGGATTCAAACTCTTTTGGAGATTTGTCGGATATCCTGGGGTTTATGGTTTCAATGAGTTTGTGCATTTGGGGCCATACGGCTTTAATGGTATTTCGAGAATCATTATAAAGTTTTCTTTTCTCTTCATATTTTGTGGTCGTCTGAAAATGACCCATTTCCTCTCTTCTCAGCATAGGAGCAATTTGTGAGGAGGAGGTGGCATTTCGATTAAAGAAAAGCCAAGAAAGAAAAGGGGTGCTACTTTTCGAAAGAATCTCCCCCCTGAGGAATGAAGGGGCGCATTTCGCCCCTTCATTCCTCAAGTGAGAGATGTAAGCAGAAACTAATTTAGAATTAAACGTAAAGTTCTTTTCCATTCTAGTAGCCGCCTCCTCCAATATCCACGCTTCCTCTGATCTCTCCGAGAACGGGGTCTCTGTGGATGTCGAGATTAAAAGTAATGCCGCTGTTCACAACAAGCCTCCTTCTTTCTGGGATTGATAATTGAGTTTCCCATATCGATGGTAGGGAAACTCCCAAAGTTTGATTGAAAACTTATTTTTTGTATTTGTGATGATATTGGGTTGGTTCCAAACCCTAAATGTTGGATGAAATAGGGGAATAAAAGGAACTTCCTTGG
>JAPONP010000133.1 GCA_026713835.1 Bacteriovoracales bacterium | reverse complement strand
TTTTGAGTAAAAACATTGAGATATGATGTGAGGGAAGAATAGACAAGATTTTGAAACGATTGGTCAAACTGTTCAAGAAATTGAAGGGCCTTGACAAAGCGTTCTCCATCAAGGCCCTTCAATGTTTCTTCTAAAAGTCGTAATCGACCAGTGCCGATTTCAATTTTCTGTTCTTGAACATACAGCCTCCTGTGTAGGGTGGTGAGGGAGTGAATTTTTTCTGTATTTTGAACCATATTCACTCCACGGGTTTAAAACTATTTATTTTTCAACTCGGTAACTTCTCTGTAGTCACCAACAAGCTTTAATATATTTGTTGCGATTTTTTCGAGAGCAATAAGGTCTTTCTTTTCATTCTTCTTCCTTCCCAAAGATTTCATAACGATAGGGGCCTTCCCTGTGATGTTGACAAGATTATGATTGATTTCCTTTAAATTTTTTCTCATTGCTCCCCCTCGGAGAGGGCACTCATGCCACCTATTTTTTCCATTATGGTATAAGCTTTTGCCCTTCCGATTCCCAAAGAATCAGCCGCTTTAGAAATTTTGTGATCGGTATCTATCATGGCATCTTTAAAGGCTATTTTTTCTATCTGCCTGAAATAATCCTTGAGCCCGTTAGTTTGGATAAATTTTTTAACCGCTTTGGTATAAAAGCGCTCCATTTTTTTAGAAAGTAGAGGGTGTTCCTTATTGATAATATAAGTCGGGAGGTCGAGTTTTTTGATTTTGCTTCGTGACCCCTTACTCAACTCCTCAATGACTCTTTCCAATTGGCTGATATTTCCCGGCCATTGATATTCGATCAGAGAAGTCAATGTTTCGTCACTAATCGTCATGGCCATTGGTGATCTTTCTAGAAAAAAATGTATCAACTTCTCAATATCCTCGGGTCTTTCTCTGAGAGGGGGGATTTCCAATGGAGTTGAGGGGGCGATCCGATGATAGAAGCTTTCTTTTAGTGTGCCTTCTTCGAGCATTCTTTCCAAATCAACAGAACTTCCGGTTATCAGAAGAAATGACGATTTCCGTAGAGTATCGCTATTTCCTATTCGTTTAAACGTATAGAAACCATCTTCGTCGGGAGAAAGGGCAGAGAGGAGCTTGTTTTGCAAGGCAAGTGGAATACTCTCTATTTCATCGAGAAAGAGAATCCCACCATTGGCCCTGTCAAAAACTCCTAAATCGCCCTCTCCCTCTCCTGTCTCCTCGCAGATATAAAGACTCCCAAATAATATTTTTTCCATCTCGTTTGGATCGAGAGTGCTTAACTCTATTTTATGGAAATTCTTTTTGACCTTATCCCCGTAAATCTTTTTTTCAACCTCATGAATTGCATCTGCTAATATATTGGCAAAATAATCTTTTCCTACGCCAACCTCTCCAAAAAGCATGATGTTTTGATTGTAGAGTGCTGCTTTGAATATATCCCTTAACTTTTCTTGCAGTTCGACATTTTGAGTGGCTACTTTATTTTTAAACATTTTTTCGAGAGGGCTGCAAAAGTGCATGATAATGGATCGCCCTATGTACTCATTGAAAACCCTTTCGATGATTCCAGTTGGGCCATACAAACTACCCTTCTTGATATAAATGGTTCCTGAGTCAACGGAAGAAACTTCCTTAATTGTGTCTTTATCTTTGTAAGCCGAAAGAATAAAGCAAAAAGCCCCTTGTCTTTTGGCCATGGGTAGTAACTTTAAACCGTCCCTATGGGTATCGCCATCATCTGTTAGGTTTAGGTCGATAGATACGATATCATAACGATTATTCTTGAGTCGAGCGAGGGCACTTTGAACGCTATCGGCTTGCTCAACAGTTCCTGCAAATCTACTGTAATGAGCAGTCAGTTCCTCAAGAATATAAGGATCATTTTCAATGACCAGGGCCTTTAATGATTTTAGTTTGCTTGACTGCATCTTTTCCTTTCCTTCCTGGGCGAGCTAAATTGCATCGCCGATCTTCATGGTAGATCGGTTTAGGTTAAACGCAAGAGAAAACCCTTCCATTTTGGAATATTTTTCTTCCAAAATAGAACATTCGCTACCCTGTTTTAGGGACTTAGAGGGTTAGGAGCATTTTCTTTCCCTAAGTCGCCGCAAAAGCGTCTTTCCTCCCTCCTATCCTTATATAGGGATAGTTGCAGGACGTACTACCCGACGTTTTATCGTGTTCAAACCCTTGGAATATGGACGAAGTTTTCATTCCTCGAAAAGGGTTGCTCGACCCAACTTATACTCAAAAAAATATTCTGATTTTGCACAGTTCTTATTCTTCTTTAGAAGCTTTTTTGATTGTTTCAAACTCAACTCGAATTAAAAATACCAACAGCAAAATAATTTGCAAAACAAGGAGTCGAAAATGAACAGAGATTTTTTATTTGAACTGTTTGAAAAGATTTCAGAACAAAAAAAGAGGGAGGCCCAATGTCGAGATTTGTCGAATTTTTACGGGTTAAAAGTAAGCAAATCTTCGTCTAAGGGGGGAAGGGGTATGTTTTCAATTTCATCTCCGTCAGAAGGCGAAGGGCCAAAACAAGTCTTTCCCCCCTTACATCGAGATTTGCCGGGTTTTTACGGGTTAAAAGTAAGCAAATTTGCGTCTAAGGGGGGAAGAGATATTTTCTTCGGGCCTTCACCGTTAATAAAGGGAGAGGTTCTATGAAAAAGAAAAGAAAGAGCATTCTTGATAGAAGGTTGAGCTTTGTGGAATGGGACTACGTTTTGAGAAATTCCTTGAGCGGGAAAATGGAAATGAAAAAAGTGGCCTGCGATGCCTACAACTCCTTAAAAGAAGAATTGGAGAAAAGGCAGGCCAAGGTCATCGAAATGGTTGAGCTTGACAATTTTTCAAAAACTGAGATCGCAAAAATTCTGGGCGTTTCGACGACTGCCATTTTCAAAATACATGAGCGAGGGCTTCTCTCGTTGGGAAAGAAGTTTTTAGAGTCCGCAGGGCTAACGGAAACCAAAGAAAAGGAGATTGCTGATGAAAACTGAAAAAATGAATAATGTCCCTTGGAGAAATTCAAAGGGGCATCCTCTTTCACTTGAGAAGATTAAACTGGCCTGCAAATCATGGAACGAGGAAACCTACGATGCCTACTTGAGAGACATGATTGAGGTAAAGCAGCAGGAACTTCCTCTTGGGAACCCAAAAACAGCAGAGAATTACAGTGCGGAAAAGCATCGAGATTTCTATAAGGCTCCACAAAGAAATGGAGCGAGAAACCTCGAACTTAAAAAGGCGATTCGATGTTTTGTGGCAACTCTTCCGGAAACAGAACGCGCCATCGTCAAGATGATGTACTGGGATGGCCTTAAAAGGAACCAAGTCGCAAGGAGTATCGGACGCTCCTACAGGTTTGTCAAAGAGAGACACGACAAGGCCATTAAGATTTTAATGGGCGAGATCATTCGGGCCGTGAAATGGAATGGGTTTTGAAAACGAAATCAAAAATAAAGGAGGCTATATGCACGATAACATAGTGATGAAGTTTAAAAAATGCCCAAGATGCAACTGGGAAGCCTTGGAGGAACTGAAGGCGTACTCCTATTGCATCAATTGTAACTACAACAGTGTTGAGGATAATTGTAAACACTTGAAGAAAAGAAAGAAGAAAAAGAAAAGTAAGTCTTTTGTCAAACTCGACATTGAGCGGATCAGAGAAGTTCAGGATCAACTACAAAAAGCTGAAAAAATATAGGAGGGCATAGTGAATAGATATCAACAGGATGACGATTTTTTAAGCGATCTTTGGGTGGATGAGAGACTCTCTTTAATTGTAAACGGAGATACGACTGAGTTAAGCGATTTCTTGGAAGAACTTTCTCCCGTTGAACAAGAGATTTTTCGATTGAAGTACAAAAAAGAGCTTACTCTATCCCAAATATCTATTGTTGTCGAAAAAACTCCTTCCGAAGTGGAGGAGATTTTAGATGAGGCCTTGGAGTATTTAAGAGATCGAGTAAGGGAGTGTAAGGATGAAGAAGGGGGATTAAGCAATGAACTTTAAAAGAAAGAAAAAGAGAAAGCCGTCACGCAGGGTGCGTCGATGGAGGCGTTATGGAAAACTCCTTCTTCAACCTGTTTGTCACTTTTTCTTTGATATGCCGATCAAGAACGATTTTATTGAAGAGAGCAAGGAACGCTACCTCAAGCTCAAGGCTGAATGTGGCCATGATTTTAAACTTTAACAAGTGGAGGAAACGATGAAAATGCATAGTTTTAAAACGTGTCGGTTATGGCCTAGAAAAATTCTTTTAATGGGAAAAAAATGGGAAGAGTTTAAGGATTGTTCTCTTGGAGAACTCTCATTTGTGATCGAGGCAGATTTGGCCAAACTCGCCAGGCGTTATAGTGAAATGAATTGCAAACTGACCGTTCGCCCTGGAATTTTGAGAGAGGAAGGCGAGGGCCTTATCGTCACGCTCACCGCTTCCAAGTGCGATGCTTGGACGATTTTGCGAGATGATATTGACTCCATTATGGGGAGCTATAACAAGCAACTTCTTGTTTTGAAAAATGGGCTTTTTGTATCCCATTACGGTCGATTTCAATATGGAGTCGAGTTTGATCATAAACCGCTTTCCGTTATCAAAGGGGGATATGATGGTTAATTTTTTAAAGACTTTGTTTTTGGTCTTTTTAATTTTTCCCCAAACGGCCTTGGGCAAATCTTTGGATGCCATGGCCAAATCGGCCACCCATGAGCTTCGCAGTATCGGGGTTTCCGTGATTGCCTTGGGCCTTGTCTGGGCCGGATACCTATACGTCAGGGGAGGGGGTGAGGGCAAGCGCAAGCTCGAAGAAGTGGCAGTAGGGGCCGTTTTGATTCTTGGAGCTGCGGCAGTGCTGGCCTTTTTGCGCAAAGTGGTAGGGACATGAGAAGGTTACCAAAGGAGATCAACCACGCTCCTAAAATCTTTTTTTTGCGCTTTTCCCGTTTCTTTCTCTTTTCTTTTGTGGCGGCGGTAGGGCGGCTTTGCATCCACGATAATATGGCCGCCTTTATCACCGCTGTTTCACTCTATGGAGTATTTTTATTTTATGAGTATGTCTTGCCGGATCACTTTTTCATCTACTTTTTCACCAAGGTGAGATTTTTTGAACGGCCTCATTTTTTAGAAGGCGATGAATAAAGCGATAGCTCAAGACCATGGGTCAGTAGGCCTTGAGTGCTTTTAAAATTAACTCGTTTTTAAAGACCTCTGCAACTCTTTTTGCTTCTCACCCATTGGAGGATGACGTATGAAACTTCCGATTAAAAAGAAGATAGGGCATCGCTATATGGACGATCATGGAGACGAGTCTTGGGCCTTCCGTCTCTTCCCTCCCGACCTTGAACATAAGGATGCTCGTGCGGTAGCGGCCTATTATGAAAATCTCACCATCGATCTTCTCAAAATGGAAGACGGCGGCTTTGCCAAGTTCTACTTCGTGGACGGTAAGGCCTATTTCAACTCCTCTCAATCCTCCTCTCTTTTTTCCGAGATGGAGGAGAAGCAATGCCCGTCTCTTCTCAAGAATCTCATCGGAGAAAACGTCGATAAGGCCAATATCGTAGGGCGAGGGGATCATTTCAAAATCGGCGGCAAGTACCTGCGTTTTATTCGCTTGAGAGAATTTCCCCAGGAAATTGCGGATCAGGGGCATTTCAATCGTCTTGCTCCCTATGTAGTGACGGTGCGTAAACTCCCTAATTCCAAATCCTGCGCCCTTCTTGATCGAAAGCGCAAGGTCTTTCGCTCGGAAAACGTCGGCAATTTTGCCGATTACAAGTCCGAGGAGGGAGAGGGACAGAGTGAAGAATTGCTTTCTCAAATTCAGCTTGGAACCGAGGGACTTTTTGAGGTGGAGCTTTGGTTTTGGATTCTTACGGATACGGAAGGGGAGATGGCGGCCAAAACCGATGATCTCTTGGCGGCCTTTAAGCACAACGAGGGAAGAGTTCAAATTGAAGACCTAGGACTTTCCGAGGCCTTTTTAAACTTCATGCCGGGAGTTCGACCTTCATTTATGGACACAAAACTCCTCCCCTCGGCCTATCTCTTGGGGCTATTGCCGCTTTCGGGGGATCATTTGCACAAGGAGGGAATTTCGCTTTGCTCAACAGAGAGGGGAGAGGTGTTCTTCGATCAGTTTGGCGGGTCGAATTTCAACATGGCCATCGTTGGGCATAGTGGTGCCGGAAAGAGTTTTTTGGCCCAAAAGATAGTGGATCACCACCTACAAAGCGGACTTAAGGCCCTCATCGTCGATAGGGGCGATTCCTTTGCCGGACTGGCCGAGTATTACGACGGGGAGATTTTCAAGGGAAAGATCAATCCCCTGCAGTTTAAAAGTCCTCACTTCCTGGCCGAGTTCGCCTCCTCTTTTATTCCGGCTGAGGAGTGGAGTCGGCAAAAGCAGGGGCTTCTCTTTAAAATCATACGCAAGGCCGTTTCCTCCAAGGGAAGCAAGATTCAAAGTTTTTGGAACCTTCTCTCAATTATCGAAGAACAGATCGAGGGATTTTCTCTCTATTTTGAGCAGCACCGAGAGCTTTTTAGCGATGAGGTGCGCCCCGTCTCTTCTGTTTGCTATATAGACACCAAAGAGTATGCGGATGGAGTTTTGCGCCCTTTGTTCATCTATCTCATGGAATACGTCAAGAACATGAAGGGGCGTAGGGTGTTTGTATTTGAGGAGTGCTGGCACGCCATGGCCCATAATATCGACTATCTCGGGGAGTTTTTTAGAACGTCGAGGGCCCAGGGAATTGGCTGCATCGCACTCACCCAAGGACTTGAGGATTTGCTTGGAAGCGACATCGGAAGGGTGATTGCAGAAAACAGTTTCTCCAAAATCTTTTTTTCCGCACAGGGGAAGGAAAACGACTATCTCGATGAACTTGATCTCGGGCGCATAGGCAAGCTCAAGCCTAGAAAGGGGGAGTTTTCCGAGTTCTATCTCAAAACCCCTCTACATCGAAAAACCCTGCGCTTCTACCCCACTGCACTTGAACACGAACGCTTCACCTCTAGCTTTGAGGACAAAAAGAAAATCAAGGCCTTTGTTTCAGAGTACAAAAGGCATTTCGACGCAAAAACCCTTATTCATCGATGGACGGAGGTCAAATATGGCGAAAAAAACGCTCATCATTATCTCGCTGATCTTTAACCTCAAGGCCTCCACTCTCTTTGCCCCGGATGGAGACACGGCGGTTTTGATAAAGCTTCTTTC
>JAPONP010000132.1 GCA_026713835.1 Bacteriovoracales bacterium | reverse complement strand
CTCTCCTTTTACTCAGCGGATGGAGATAGCTCGCCGTGAAGCTGCCGTCTCTATTTTCAAAAATGAATACATTAAGGTTTGGCATCTCAAAGACTCCTTTTGGTTAAAAAATTGACTTGACAGGATTCCTCCCCCCATCTTTTTTCTCTCCCAAACCCCTCTTCATAGGGAGAGGGACAATCGATATCTTGGGCCTGAAGCTGTCCGTAGAGATTCACCGTCACATTGATGGATCGATGCCCTAAGATCGCTTGCAATTGATACATCTGCCCCCCTCCTTTTAAAAAGTTATAGGCAAAGGAATGTCTCAAACTATGGGATCCCCATTCTTCCTTATTTTCCAAAGGGAAAAATGCCTTAAACTTTTGCATCAGCTTTGCGATTTGGGAGGAGTGCAAACGCTTTCTCCTTCCATCCAGCAGCAATGCCTCTTCCTCGTGTCTCGCTATCTGTTCTCTTAACACTTCTTCCAATACGGAAGAGATGCGTACAAATCGCTCGTGGAAGTTTTTGTTCTCTCTCAAATGAATAAGCCCTGTCTTAAAATCTACATCTTTGCAATCCAGTCTCAACACCTCGCCTTTTCTCGCCCCCGTATGGGCGATAGAGCTCAAATAGGGATATGAAACTTGGGGAGAGAACTTCTTGGCATTGCCCAAGAGCGTCCTCACCTCCTCAACCGACAAGACCACCCGTTTTCTCCTCGGGGTATCAAAACGCTTGAATCGAACATCATTTAGAGAATTATGGGTGACAATGCCCTCGTCTTTGAGATACTTGAAAAAACCATTCAACTGACTCTTAATGGTATTGAGGGTGAGATTGCTCAAATGATCCCGTTTTTTGATCCCCTTCATCCACTCCTTAAGATCGTTGGGGCCAAGTTCTCCCACCCGGTAGAGTCCGAAGGTGTCGATAAAGGATTTAAAGTGATTTTTGCGTTCTCTCACTTTAGAATCCGGAAACTTCCCCAAATACTCTCCCATGGCCTGGGCCACTCTGAGATCACTGGTGGTATGACTCCCTCGACTCCCTACCAGGTCTTCCATCTTCTTTTTGTACTGCTTGGCCTCCCTCAAAGTGCCAAAGCGTTTTCGTTTCCTCTGCCCCGTCTTGGGGCAGCGATACTTGGTTTGGTAGAATCCCCGCCCCATGCGGTGAATCTTCACTTCAAAATCCTGCATAGATAAACCTCCCGGTTAAAAGTTAAAAGCGACGATGCCGCTCCCTTTGACGGCCATCACGGAAACGGCCGTCATGTCAATTGGTTTTGCTAAATCCGATTGAACGGCCGCATAAATGGCCGGCCGTTGCCAAAGCGGCCGGCATCCGTGGTATGGCCGTAGGAAAAGGAGAAATGGCGATGAGAGAACTGATTAAACTTTTACTATTGGGCCTTTATTCGCTCGTTTTGTTAGAGGCCTCAAAACGGACTCTTGCCAAGGTTCAAATGATGGCGTTGGAAAAGGCGGTACAGGGCCTTGGGAGCTTGGAAAAATCCACCCGACTTATGACGGGGGGAAAGCTTGATTTTTAGCACAAAGGACTTTGACAGACTCAAAGACCGCCTCTTTGGGGTTTCGTCCTCGTTAGAGGGACTGGCCGGGTTGTTTCAGCATACGAAACGGGAAATGCCCCTTGAGGACGGCGAACTCTTTGGGATAGGGGCGGTTTTGAGGACGTTGGCAAAAGAGCTTTCTGCCGTAGAGGATGCCCTTTGTGATCACGTCCCCGGCGAAAAAGAGAGCGAAGATTAGGGCGCATCGCCTTTTCCCAAAAGCTCCTCGCCGGAGGGGATGAGATGGGTTTGCCTAGCGGTTTTATTCCTCACACTTTGCATCCAGCGTTCAAATTCCTTGAGACCTATGAGAAACCTCTTTTTCTCCCCAACATTGGTATGGGGAAACGTGGGGTCGGATTTAATCTTTTGGTAAATGGCCCATTGGCTGATGCCGTAGAGTGCCGCAACTTCTTTGACGGAGTAGAAGCGTTTTGGAGAAAGATCCGTGGGAAGTTTGAGAGATTTTTCCGGCCGCTTTTTAAGACTTAGGTCGGAAATCTCCCCGTTTTGTGCCGCTCGCTTTTTGGGATAGGGAAGGGCAATCTTTTGGGGGTTGAGTTTGGCAAATCTTGCCCTCAAGCGTTTGGTCTCCCATTTTCCACGCCCCAAGATATAGACGTATTTGTGCTTTCGGGGGACGGGACGCTTGAGGCATAGGTTTTGGTGATCCCGTGCCGCTCTTTTGAGTTGTTCTCTCATGGAAGAAGGCATCTCATTCCAGATAACCCTATCCCTTCCCCAATCCTTTTCCCAATCGATCCCGAGTTCCAAGGCATACCTTTTGAAGCTTGTAGATTTGCGAAAGAGGCGGTCATTAAACCACCCCCTCTCCGGGTTTTGGGGGTCGAAGTATTGAAACCTTGCGCCCGAGTCTTGCCCGAGATAAGTAAAATTGCAGGCCTGATAAATCGTCCCGAGTTCCCTCGCTTGGGGATCGGCATAGGCAGAAAAAAAGCGATACGATGTGTTTTTCACCATCCAGCGAACGGAGAACATGATGAGAGAGGATGCCAAGTTTTTGGGAGACCAGGAGATACACGCTCCCCGACTGATGAGTTTTTCCCTGTCCCGATATCCTTTGCCCAAAAGGTGGGAAAAGGCATTGGGGATGGACATGACGATGACTCCGACCAGTTTTTTATGGCCACCCTTCCCGTAGGTGGCGATAAAGCGATGGGTGGGGCGATGGGGCATTTTGCCAAGCCATTCGTGTTTGATGACAAATTGCTTGATCTTTTGGCAGGTTTTCAAGTCCGTTTTGGGGACGTAACGGAAATCAAAGTCGCCCACTTTGAGAGCGATCATTTGGGCCTTAGAGATGCCCGCTTTTTCTAAATCCTTCGCTAAATTGTGTTGTCTGATCTCATACTGGCGGCAGTGTTGACCGCGGGATTTCTCCGTCAAGAGATCATTTGGCATAAGTTTCCTTTTGCATAGATTTTACCTCCGGGTTAAAAAAGACGATTGCAATAGTTCGGCCTGTTAAAAGGGCCGATTTTTAAAACTGCCTTGGGAAAAAAAGAAGAGAACGTCGTTATTTCTAGTGCTTACAGAGAACGGCCTCCAAATGTGTTCGCAGGGCGTTCGTACTTTATTTTTGGCCGGGCATCCCACGGGTGTTTGCGTGTTCATGTTTTGAGAAGTGCTTGAGTTGGGTAAGTTTTGGCACTATGGCCATAGTGTCAGAAAACTTTGATGATCGCTGTGGCAATGATTTTAATGAATTAACCCACCCTTTCCCGTACTTTTTGCGGACCTCCGGTACATGAAAAGTACGGGAAAAGTCCAAAATTTTTGGCCAACCTTAAAATCCTGATCGACCGTCTTTGCATTCGGTAAACGCCAAAAACTTGCTTTCCTCGGGTTTCTCTTCAAGCAATTTAGAGAACATCTAAGAGCGATACGGGGCCAAATTTTTCTTTCAATTCGACCGATCATCTCTTTAGGGCAATCCTCTTTGGAAAAAGAGACGGCCATGGAAGTTGGCCCGGATTGGTGGCCGTCGGTAAGTTTTGTTCCCTATTGAAATGCTGCTTTGGCCGAAAGTTTACAATCGCAGGACAAGAAATAGCGTCCCTTTTGGTAAATTAAAAACACCATCGGGGCGATGTTCGATCCACTCATAAAAGAGAAATTGGACGCATTTTCCCCTTGAAAATAAGTCCCCTTTATCTCTATGCCGAGAGCGTTGCATTTTTTGTTCTAATCCACCGTTATCGTTAAGGTGCCCCCAAAGACGCAACGGTTTTTGAACGTGTCTGCTAAAATGCCCCCTTCACTATTTAAAGTGCAAGTATCGTGCCATCTGTAGTAGCTCTCATTTTGAGATGGAGGGCGGAAAAATTCTAAATTCTGTTTTTGAAATCAGAAAAATTCTGTTTTTAGAATTTTGGAAGCAGTCAGGTAGGAGGGAGTGAGAAATAAAAACATCCCTCTGACCTCTTTGATCTTTACCAACCCTTGAAATTATTACAAGGATAACTTGTTGAAAGTATATTGAAGATGTGCTACAAACGGTGAAGTAGAAGAATAGCTCTTTAGGTTTTAAGGAGAATTAAAAAATGGCAGGCGCACAACGAAAATCGGCAACTTCGGAAGAAATTTGGGAGATTTTGCGAGAAGTGGCAGAAAGTCAAAAAAAAGTGGCCGAAAGTCAAGAAAAAACGGACAAGCAGATAGATAAAAATACCAAAAACCTTAAACGCCTTGAAGAGCTTTTTACGGGACAATGGGGCAAGCTGATGGAATCCCTGGTCAGGGGAGATTTGATTAGAGTTCTGAGGGAAAGGGGGGTTGAGGTGGTAGGGCTTGCCCGTGAGACTTCCCGTAAACACGAAGGCAAAGACT
>JAPONP010000131.1 GCA_026713835.1 Bacteriovoracales bacterium | reverse complement strand
TGGCCGGAGTCGTCGTCTTGGGCACACCCAATGCCTTTTCTAGGTTTTTGGGACATGAGAGCAGGGACATGGAAAAACTCATCAGTCGAGGGGCGTGTGTTTCGTGGACGCCAAAAAATCTCGCCTCATCCCTCGTCATGTTCTCCCTTCGTTGGATGGTCAAACACACTCCATACCGTATATTTTCGGCCTATTCGGACACCACGGCCGGAGAACTCGGCACCATCTACCAGGCGTGTAATTTTATCTATCTCGGGCAAAAGTACGGGGCACGGGATCACTACTTCGACCCCCTCTGTCCAAAGAGAGGGTGGTTTACGGATCGCTTTTTTAGAAAAACCGCTACCGTGAAGAGATACGCCCAAGCTCTGGGCATCCCGTGGCAACGCCCGTGGCAGGGAAGGGATAAGATCTATTGGGAGAAGATGCCGGAAGAGATCGCCTTTCGTCTCAAAACTGCGGCCAAAAAACATAGGAATAGTTGCCTTAGAAAAAAAATCCCCAAAAAACACAAATACGTCTATTTCCTGGGCAGAGACAAAAGGGAAACTCAAAGGCTTCGCCGTAGGTTTAGGAAATTGAACCCCTCTCTTATGAAAATCCCCTATCCTCCCAAAAGATCACTTTCTCGAAGACTCTCACCTATGGATGAGGCCTCGGCAGAAAGCCGTCGAAGCAATTGCCCGATGCCGTAGAGTTCTTCTTCTAAGAGTGGAATCTCCCGTTTTCCCGACTGAAAAAGTCCCGCAAGCCCCTTAAGTTCGTCTTCGAGAGACATAATTCGATCCTGGACTTTTCCAAGGAGTTGTTCATTTGCATCCGTCTGTGTCGTCATCGCCGTCATTCTCCATTGAGTTTATTTAAGACGGCCATACCTACACGTTCCTCGACCGATCCGGCAAGAAAAAACACCCGACACGGCCGTTCAATTTGGAAAATTTTTAAAATCGTGGAACGACACGGCCGTTCATATTTTACTTTTTTGAAATTTTTTTTAAACCAAGACCTCTCAAATTAAAGGAGACCCGATATGTTTAAACGAAATGAGAAAGAAAAAGACGTTTTTGAGATGGAATACCTCACGACAAAAGAGGCCGCATGGTATTTGCGGATCACCCCGAATGCCGTGAGAATCATGGCCCATCGAAAAAAACTCAAAGCCCATAAGCTAGGGAATCGATTGAGATTTAAGAGAAGTGATTTGAAATCATTGATGCAAGAAAAAGTAATTGATTAGATACAGAGAAAAAGGAGTTCAGTAATGGCCCAAAAAATCTATTATGTCGCAGGGAAAAAACACTATGAAATAACGGTCAGTCGTCGAGATCGTGAGGGAAAAAGAGTACGAAAGAAGGCCAGGCTTGACCAATACGGACGCCCCATTGTTTCCAAAAGGATCGCCGATAGGGTGGAGTATATTCTTAGAAACAAACTTAACGATAAAATCAAAAGATCATCAACTCTCACCTGGGAGAAATGGCATGAGAAATTTATTGAGAAGATAAGAATGCAGTTTTTAGAAAGCACTGTTATTACCTATGAGGGGGGACTGCGAAAATGGTCGCCTACCCGATGGAGGGAAAAAGAGCTTTATAAATTCACAAGGGATGACGTCTATGACCTCATTTTCAATGAAATTGGAAATAGAGAGGATGCCAGCAAAAATATCCAAAGATCGGTTCTCAAAAGGATTCGACGAATTTTTGAAATGGCAGTTGAGGAAAATCTTTTGCCCAAAAACCCGTCTCTAGGAATATCGGTCAAGGTTCCCCCTCCAAAGCAAAAGGTTCTGAACAGCAACGAGGCCACCCTTTTGCTCAAAACGGCCAAAGAGTGCAATCATCGCTTTTACTACCATTGGGCCCTTGCCTTGCTCACCGGTATGAGAAACGGTGAACTTTACTCGTTGAGATGGGCCGACATTGACCTCGATACAGGCCTTATCTCGGTTACCAAGCAATGGACTTCCAAAGACGGCCTACACCCCACCAAATCCAATCGAAATCGAGTCATTCCCATCTCCAAGGATTTAAGAGGGGTTTTGACCGAACTAAAGGTAATGGGGCCGTTTGAAGAAAGGCTTTGGCCGGGGCTTAAAATCACCCGAAAATATCCCGTGGGCGACCCTCGAAGAAAAGGCCCTCACTTTGACGATCTCGTCCTCCCCCGCCTCAAAGAGTGGAGATACGGAGAGCAGGCCAAATACCTAAAGGCCTTTTGTGGGCAGTTGGGCATTGAGGAAGTAGAGTTTCACGACTTACGGGCCACGCTCATCACCAATCTACTGGCCCAAGGCGTTTCCCTCCCTAAAGTAATGAATATCGTCGGGCACTCCGAACTCTCAACGACCAACGAGTACCTGCGCCTTTCGGGGGTCGATGTCAAGAAGGATACGGTAGATAAATTGGGGTATCGTACTCACGACGGAGAGAAGAAAATCGTCAATCTTTTTGGATAATTTATCATGGATTGATGCACCTCGTTTATCCTTGATACACAAAGAGAATTTAGTCAAAATTGAAAAAGTAAATTTTTTATATTATAAGTCAAAAATTCTTATAAAATAACTCCACGATAAGATCAGGATTATAACTTTGAAGGAAAAAAGAGTTTCATAGAATGCAAAGAAAAACACTTCTATTTGTAGGGGCCGGTTTTAGCAAAGGTCTGTGCGACCAGATGCCTCTTCTAGAAGATCTTTCTAAAGAGATCGCTCATAGTGAAGAATATTTAAGGTGGGGTAGGTCTTATAACGACAATCTAGAGTCGTTATTGAGCTTCTTATCTGCTCAGCTTCCTTGGGAATCTTCAGAGCGTAAATATGAAAAACATAAGAGCCTTTCTCTATTGATAGAAAAAATCAAAAGGGCGATATTGAAGGGTTCTTCTCATTATCAAGATTCTCTAAATGATGTAGATTCAGGGAATGAATATGTAGATCTTCTTCGCAAGAAATGGCATGATGAAAGAGGTTTGGTAATATCTCTTAACTACGACACCCTCGTAGAGAGTCTATATTTAAAATTTGTATCTTCTAATATAGATCTCGAGCAGATATATAAAATAAATATCGCTCCTATTACTACGGCAATGCCGCCTGTAGCAAACGACCCTCCGACTCTTCTCAAGCTACATGGGTCTATAAATTGGTACCATCTTCCATTTCAAAAAAATAGTCAATTATACTATGGTTGTCCCAGGTTAAGAGATGAAAAATTTCGCTCAGAAAGATTTAAAAATCTTGATTCATACGAAACTATGATTGTCCCTCCAACATTCATGAAGCAAAACTTAATAAATCACGAACAAATACTAAAAGTGTGGCGTGATATTAAGTCGTATTTAGATACATACTCTAAACTGGCCATTGTGGGTTACTCTTTTCAGGATTCTGACCTGATGCTAAGACAGCTTTTTTCATCCTTGATCTTTCCTTATTTCGAAAATTTGAAATCAAAAAATTCAATATCGATTTATTTTATTAATCCAGATGATGATGCCCGAGAAAGATTTGACCGATTTTGCAAACAATTTAAAATTTTAAGCAAGAGTTATAAGAAGATAGAGGAAACGGATCTTCTTGAGTGAGCATGGAGAGGAATCTTATGAAAAGCTATTGCGATGCTTATGTAAAAAAAGATGGTTCGAGGGTAGATTTCCGAGAGGATTATCATCCCTCAAAAGGGGAAGATGCTTTTGTAATAAAAAACAGATTTAAAAAAGCTAATGCATGGATTATTCAAGCATGGTGTGGGAACGAGCCAGGTTTTATTTTTTCTATTTTAGACTTTCGAACCCATTATAAAAAAGTTGTTGAAATTTCAAGATTCCTTTTTATATCAGAAATTCGTACACCTGGAGATATGCTCTTTTTAATGAAAGAGAAGAGAAAGAGAAATCGGCATGGCCCTTCCCGTATGGCGCCAAGATTCTTTAAATGCTCTACAAAGGGGCATTTAATCAATAGCTCTTTTATTTTAGGAGGTGATAGGTTTCATATTTGGTCAAGGGGTGTTAAAGATTTGAGAGAAAAAAATGGTCAGCTTGAATGGGTAGAGATTTATAAAAAACAGATTGATCTTATGGATTTTTTAATTTAGGAAAACTATGATTTAACGGCAAGAAGTTTCCTCTCTCCTTTCTCGTTCACTCCTATAACCACTAAAAGACAAATTTTTTTGTCTCCGCCGAGACGAACATTGACGTGCACTCCATCGGCTCATAAATAGACGAAGTGATCGCTAATGCTTTCTCTCGTGCCAAGTCGCCAAATCACGTCCCACATGAGGGTTTTAAGGCGTGTATCGTAGATTTTGATAACCCTCTTGTCCGCTCCCCCAAAATATCCCCGAGTTCCCCAGGGAATTCGTTTGCAGATAATCCTTTGAGATAAAGAACGGGAAGTACTGACTCCACATTTGAACACTTCCTTATGTAGGGAGGAAGGATATTTGAAGTGAATTTTTTCCCCTCCCTGCGCTCATTAACCCGTAGAGCCTTGATTTTGATTTCCCCTTCTCCGGTGAGAATCGTTCTGTCCCTGGCCGAATCGCTCCTGACGATCAGACGATTGCCCTTATCATCGATGAGGTGGGCATTAACCCTTAGAGCTTAATAACCTTTTAATAACATCTGGTGGCTCTTTTGAAAAAGATAAAAATAGCGAGTAATCTCTTGAATGATTAAAACATTTTAAAAGTAATGCGACCATAATAGGGCCAGCCTCAATATCGGCATATTTTTCTTCCCGAAGGATTTGAGCTGGCTTGATAAGAAATCCATTGATACTTAAATCTTTTGTAGATAGTTTTCTCCATGTGACTTGCCCCCAGAGGCGAAACATCATTAAGCCTAAATCGATAAGGGTATCCTTGTCTAACTTATTTCCCTCAATGCATCTAAATAAATTATAATTGGATTCGGCAAGTTCAAGTAGCGTGCGATGCTCTTCTGTCAGCTCAAAAAATACCTTTTCGGCTGCGAGTTTGCCGATAATCCAATTCTTATCGATTATTGCTCTATCAACAACTCTTATGTAGTATTTGAATGCTTCTTTTTTTTCTCTAGATAGATGAAAATATAAGCCTTCAAAATAGTTTAAATAAATATCCCATCTTCTACCTAGATGCTCGGGCAACGAACTGATTTTTTTTGAAACCAGCTTAACAGATTCGCCTAATATTCGGATGCCCTCTTCTGGATATTTTTTAGCCATGATCTCAAATGGGCCGAAAACAGAAAGCATATATTCATTTTCTTTTTGTGTATTTGCTTTTGGCTGGCATAAAATCAAATTTTCAAGAAATAAATTGAATTCATTTCCATCAAATTCATCAGGTCGAATGGAGCTAAATAATATGCACCAGTTTGTAAATATCAGTTCCCTTTCTAGGGGGTGTATTGGCTCAGATTGTATTGACTTCTTAAGAAATTCTTTCTTTTTTATTTCTAGCTTGGCAAAATCTGCCAATTGAGACAAATTTTGAAATAAAATCACTCCACCTCCTTTTAAGGGCTGGTCTTCTAGACGTCTTGAGTAGTACGTTTTATCAATGAGAAATGCGTGATTATTATGAATTGGCTCTTTATTCTTTTGATCTATTCCAGTTACTTGCACGGCGTGAGCCATGAAAATGGCTATCGCAAAATCAACCTCTTTCATTTTTTTATTGATGTATAAGTGGGTAAGATTTTCACCAATTTCGATAGCACTCTGATAGTCTTTTTGGATCAGGTAGTGAGAAGCCAAGGCCCCTTGAGCTCTTGCTGCTTGATCATGCATGCCAATACTTTTAAAAATCTGGGATGATTTGTTAAGATGATCCTCTGTAATCTTCGTGTCTGTACTGGAGAGCCCTATTTTAAAGCAATTCCATGCAATCAAAAAGGAGTCTTGTTCTGGTTCCATTTTATTAGAAATTTCAAAGCACTCAATCGCTTTATCGAATTTTTTATTTCCAAAGTATGAATCCCCCATGTGCTGATAAAGATTTGGATTAAGAACTTTTGATTTTAAATTAAATTCCTCAATTAATCGAATGGCTTTTTCAATAGACTCAATAGATTTTTCCTCAAGATTGTTCTCTAGACACCAAGAGGATTCGGCAATAAAACCAAACAGCCTTGTTTCGACATTCCTTGTTTTTTGTAAGCCGATTATTGTTTTTTTTATTTCTTGGCTGTTCCGAGCAGGGCGGCCAATTGAAATTGACGAGTTGACCAAAGATTTCGGTGATATTTTGAATAATTTTTGTGAAAATTCATCAAGGTTAAAATAAGTTAGTTGGGCAATGCTTAATCGTCCGATAATTTTTGGGATAAAGTCATCTATCAAATGATTACTTGAAATCCCCCGGGATTCAGTATCCAAATAACTGATTTTAGATTCCTTGATATGCTGAAACTCTGCCCTGGAATCAAGATATTCAATTATTGCAGGAAAAGGATTCTCCTTTTTAAATGAGTCAAGTAGCCTGAGCGAGTTTGCGGCCAAACATAGGAAAGGTTTTAATTCGCCATATTTACCGAAATCACAATTTAAGTTTCTAATCCTTTTTGGGTCAATTAAATCTAAGCACTTATCGCTCTCATCAAACTCTTCACGGTTGATATGGAACTGGGCAAGAGATAGCATGATAGAAGACAGGATAAGATAGTCTTCGTCAGAAATTTTGCCAAGCTTAATAGATCGAAAATAAAATAATCTCTTTGATAGGTATGACATATGTAATTTTTTTTCTGGGCTGTCTTTGTCAGATAAGAATTTGAATAAAGTCAAAGCACCTCCTAGAGAACGGCTGATTTTTCCCGCCATCATTAGATAAAGTATGCCATCTAACCAATCATCTAGATTTATAGTTCCCTCTTTAATCGTCAGCAGGGTATTTGCAGCTACTTCTAAAACATTTGAAGATTCAACTTTAGAGAGCCGATCTTTCAATGGACTTCTAAATGTAGGACTTACACAAATCCCATCTTTTATAGAGCCCTCTAAAATTGCAGGCCCAATCTCTTCAACTAAATTCATTGATGTTTTTGTGATTTGGGGTTCGACTTTTGTTCTTATTGCATCTAAGACAAGTTCACCAGATTTTGATGTTAACAATGAAAGCCTTTGAACAAAATTCTGCTTATCTGCATCAGTGAGTACATTTTCATACAACAAAGATTGAATTTTTTTAGGGAACTCAAGATTATTTGCTGATGGTGGCTTGATCAAGTTAGATATTAATTTAGATTGATTCGGGTATTTCTTTGCCAACTCAAGTGCGAAAAGAGGATGTCCCCCAGACTGGATGTGAAGCACTTCGCAGTATTGGTTAAGATTTTCATCTATTATGTTTACTTTTTCATTAGTTATTAGCTTCTTTAATTCATTCGCCGTCCAGGGTAACGCTGTGAAAGTTCTACTTAGTGACCCTTCAAATGATCCAAGAGTTTTATTTGAAATAAGTATCAAGGCTACATCATCTAGAAGCTGGTGCGACTTCGCCTCAGATATTCTATAGTTTAATTCCTCTAATTTCTCATGCGACAAGATATGTGCATCATCTATAATAAAAATCACTGGTGAGGCTTGTGTTTTATTGATTTTTGATGTTGTAAGAGTTTTTTTCGATGTTATATTTTTCAGGGCTTCTTTCAAGGGCATTTTTCGTATGTAGATAGCTAATAAAAACTCATCAATAAAGTTGCCCTCGGACTCTATTCTTAAGGGAGGACAAAAATACTTATAGCTCATTCCAGAGATTTCTGTAATCTCATGTGCCAAGTTGGTTTTGCCAATCTTGGGCATCCCCAATAATAAAACCATTTTGCCGACTAGGGTGTGCGGATCTGGATAATGGGTTGAGTATCTTCCTACTCCAGAAAATGATCGTTGAAAGTTGCTAGTATAATGCTCTTTTTTGAGAATCTTAGTTTCAATATTTTGTTGCAGTGATTCTTCATCGATCCCTCGAAGTGACTCAATGTCTTCAAGGACTTCTTTTATTATAGATATAGGATGAATTTTTTCTACAATACCTAGTATTGTTTTATATTTTTCATTATTAATTTTTAGTGTTTCCATTTGAATTTCTTCATTAAAAAATTCAAATGCAATTTGATGGACTCTGGGAAGGCTTAGGTTATCTACAAGCCATGATGCCAAATCAGTGGAGGTGATTGGAGTTATAATAATGCCGGATTCCTTAAAATAATCTTTTATTAAAATTTTGACATTTGGATGGTTCGTTGGGATCGGACGATTGGAAACGACAACAACCTCTGAGATATTTTTTAATTTATCCAGGCATTTAGTCACATCTTCAATTGGCTTCCATTTGGAATAACATTGAGTTTTCTTAGGTGGGTGCCAGTATTTTTTCGATGTTCCACATTCGCATGCAATTTGACTTCCATTTTCAAAAGTTTTTAGAAGGTCTGGAACGCCCGCCCTAGTCTTTCCCTCTATATCGTGTCCATGACGAACTATTCCTTCATATTTTGAGTCATATAAGGGAAGTATCTGTAGGACAAATTCTTGAAATTGCCCTGCCTCAAAATATTTTAACCGATCTTCAATTTTTGATCTTTGCAATGAAATCATATATAGCCGTGTCTATTTTTTTACTGACTGAATGAATCTTTGCATTCGTATTTATATTTTCAATCAAAAAGATTTCTATCTGTGGCAAAGGCCAAACATACTTTATTTCAAGCCAACTCCCAATATGAAGCTAAATCAATTGTCTTATTGTTTGGCTCATATTTTTCATCTTCTATTTTATCGATATCTATAAGGATAGGAACTTGTACCAAAAGACCAGCAAGAACAGTGGTTCCCGTTGGGAGAATAGACAAGGATTCAAAGGACGCTTTGTCTAAATAAGAGATAGTATTTTTAACAGTCATTAAGTCTTTTTCGTTCACCATTCTATGTAAAAAATAATTGTGAATTTGAGAT
>JAPONP010000130.1 GCA_026713835.1 Bacteriovoracales bacterium | reverse complement strand
CCACTATACGGTGCTTACTATTCCAAAGATGCCATTTTTAGAAATGTTAGAGGTGCCACCTTCTCAACGGATAAGGCAGGGCTCACTTGTATTTTATGCCAAAAGGTCAACTCAGAAATTTCATATTCAAGTCTATGAAAAAGATATGATATGGAATAGTAAAGTTTACGATGAGATCATTCCGTTAAATAGAACCAAAAAATGGGTTCATAATTATGAGGATGTACATAAAAAAGGCAGTGTCGAGTGGCTGAGTATCAAGATACTAGAGAACCTATAAGGTAACTGCTCATTTGATCTTGAGTTTTGAAGACAGTTTAGAAATTTTTTCTATCGTGTATCTATAGTTTGGTTCAAGAGATAAACCTGTTCCTTGGAGATAAATGGGAAAACCATTGGTACCCGTATGCTTTTTTAAGATTTTGCCAATATCTCCGGTATTATCTTTAAATGAGAGGGAAATAGAACCCGTCTTTTTTTGATTTAATGGGAATAGCTCCCCTCGACCTCTTATATGGAATCTATTTCGAGGAGCGGTAAAGCTAATTTTACTCAATTGATAATGATCTTCTTTAAATTGTCCCAAAAGTGTCAATTGCTTAAATGAATTAGAAAGTTCAATATCTTTTTCGCTCAATTTTTTGTTAAGGATAGGAATTTGTTCTATATAGTCGGTCATATAGTTTTTAATTTTAAAATTTTTGAGGGCCCCTTTCTGAATAGATGACTTCATAGAAATATCGTATTTGATTTGGCCATCGTCTGCGATAATCGTTCCATTTAATCTCGTGTCGGTCAGCCCGGAAGTTTTTTTCAAATCTTTTGGAAGGATCGATCGAAATAGCTTAAAAGGAATTTTATTCATACTTATATCAAATTGTGTGACGGTCGAATCAGACCCTTTTTTAGACACAAAATCGGCTTTGATGTGACCGGAGTCAGTCTTTAGGGATAGATTATTTGAACTGAAAGTATTGTCTTTTGCGGTGATGAGACCACTTAGGTTAAATTGAGATTTCCCAATAGCCAGTTTTTCTCCCGACAAAATGAGTTCAACGCTTGGCATTGGTGATTGTTCTTTTCGCATTGAGCTTTTCGTGCCCTGAATAGATGAGGCGGGTCTTTTAGAAGGCTTAGAGATTTTGTTGAGGTCATCAACCTTATCCTTATCCAAATTTAAGGGATTTGAATCTACAATTTTCTGTATATCATCTTCGGTCAGTTTTATTCGATCTAAAGTGGCATCAAGTTTTACTTTGGAAAGATCGCGCAGAGAAATCGGCATTAGCATATTTGGAAGGGAGGCATCGAGCGAGAGAGTACCCGTTCCGCTCAAGGTTTCTAAGGGGAGTTCAATTTTTAATTTTTGTTTATGAAGACGGGCCGAGATGCCTATGTGGATGGGATTTTCAAAAAACGTGTATTTGATATTATTTGTAGCCTGAAAATTTAAATCGAGAGAAGGAGAGGGGAATAGATTTGCCGCACCCGAGATTTCAATTTTAGATTTGTCGAAATCAAAGTGTTTCGTATTGACTTTGAGGAGCTTCCCTATTTCTAAGATACTGATTGAACCACTTACTTCATTGATTTCAATTGTTTTTCCAATGATAACATTGGCATTTAATTCATCTGATATCTCCTCAAGAGTGCATTTTAATTCTGCATTGAGATAGGGTTCTTTGGATTTTTCTTTAGTTTTAGAGGAAAGAATAATTTCTGATCTTATATTGGGAATGGGAATCGTTGATCCGGAGAGTTGATTATTTGTCAGTCTTAGATCTATTTTTGACTTGATAAGGCCTTCTCTTAGGAAAATGGGTATATCCAGTTCTCCAACGAGGAGCAGATGGCCGGAGAATGATCTTTCATTAGCTATCGCTATATCAATCAAGCTTCGAATCTCAAATGCGATCGGTTCCTTCAGGGAGATATTTTTTATCAAAAATTTACTGATTGTGAGATTGCCCTTCGTACCATCATTTGTGTTGTAAAAAATAGTTATGTCATCTGATCTTATGTTAATCTTGCTCTTTGATAAAAAAACGGGAAGGGATATTCGATTGCGAACTTGGTGTTTTTGAGGAGATTTTGTCTTTTGGTTTAGGGATTTTTTCTTTTTTGAAGTCCAATTGTTTGAACCATCCTTATATTTATAATAACTTATTTGAGGGGATGAGGCGGCAATATCAATTGTGGCGCCCTTAAAAAAGATAGACCAAATGGGGATTCGAGCGGTGGCCTTCCGAATAAAGAGGAGTTTGTGGATGGGTTTTATTTCCTTTCGTTTTATATTGAGATCTTGTATTTCAAAACGAATTGACGCCCCGAGTCTGTAATCGATACGGCCGATGGAGACATCTGCTCCATGTATGTGATCTTCTAGGGTCGAAATCAATGAGGCTTTTATTTTTTCATTAGATAAATTTGTTGAAATATAATAAAAAATTCCTGAGCAAACGACTGTCACCAAGATCAAAGAAGCAAGTATATATTTAATGGCACCTTTCACGGTTTAGTCCAATTTCTTATGGAGTAGTTTGTTCACCTTAGCGGGATTAGCTTGTCCTTTTGAGAGCTTCATCACTTGGCCGACAAAAAATCCAAATAGTCTTTTTTCGCCATTTTCATATCGGGTTACTTCATTTAAGTTTTGCTCCAAAACCGTATCAATCAATTCCTCAATTTTATCATCACTGTTAATTTGCCTAAGGTCAAGCTCTTCAATAACGGTTCTTGCCTTTTTATGTTCATCAAACATTTTTTGAAAGATTTCTTTGGCCATTTTCCCGGAAATTTCACCACTATCGATCATGTTGAGTAATTCGGATAAATCAGCCGGGGAGATGGGACTTTTTTCAATGGGAAGGGCCACTTCGTTGAGGGCATGGAAAAGCTCAACCATGATCCAGTTGGAGATTTTTTTTGCATCTTTTCCTCTAAAAAATTTTACGGCTTTTTCAAAATAATCGGCTAAAAACTTTGATGATGTTAAAAAATCGGCGTCATAAGAAGAAAGTTTGTATTGGCCTTGAAAGCGTGATTTTTTAGCATCGGGGAGTTCGGGTAATTGAGCGGCAAGTTTATCCACGAGGGATTGTTCAAAAGCGAGAGGAGAGAGATCCGGCTCAGGAAAGTATCGATAATCGTTGGCATCCGATTTTGTCCTTAAAATTTTTATCGTTGAAGAATTAACATCGAATGAAAGGGTTTGTTGAATAACTTTTTTCCCTTCATCAAGAATTTGACCCTGCCTTTGAACTTCTAGTTCAATAAGATGTTCGACGCTACGAAAACTATTGAGGTTTTTTGTTTCCGTTCGAGTTCCTCTCTTTTGACTTCTTTTTGGTGATAGGGAGATATTGACATCACATCGCATATTCCCTTCCTGCATATTGCCGGATGAAATTCCAAGATAAGTTAAGAGAGCATGGAGTTTTTTGAGATAAGAGACGGCTTCCTTGCTGTTTACGATATCCGGCTTCCCTACTATTTCAAGCAATGGAGTTCCGGCTCTATTGAGATCGATAAGAGTGGATTTTTTGTTATGGATCGACTTTCCCGTGTCTTCTTCGATTTGAATACGTTCGATCCCAATTTTTTTTATTTCACCATTGTCCGAAGTTATCTCTATGTGGCCGTCTTGGCAGATGGGAACATCGTATTGGGTTATTTGATACCCTTTTGGTAAATCGGGATAGAAATAATTTTTTCGATCGAAAAAGGATAGCAAATTGATACGACATTGAGTGGCAAGGCCTAGTAGAATAGCGAAGTCTCGAACTTTTTGATTCATACTGGGAAGGGTGCCGGGATGTCCCGAGCATATTTCGCAGACTTTGGTGTTTTCTATGGCGTGCGAGACGACTTGACATCGACACCAAGTCTTTGTTTTTGTTGCCAGTTGAGCGTGAACTTCTAAGCCGATTATTGTATTATAGCGAGATTCCATTTTTTCTCTTTAATAAGTGAGTTCTAATGCGCGGCCTATTTTGAGTAGTTCTTTTTCTCCAAAAGGCTTTCCAATAAGCTGAAACCCTGTCGGTAAATCATTTTCCCCCTTTCCATAGGGAAGGGCCAATCCCGGAAGTCCTGCCAGGGCGATGGGAACGGTATAAAAATCATTGATGTACATTTCGGTTGGGGATTTTTGGGACATATCGACCGGAAAGGCCGTCGAGGCGCAGACCGGTGAAAAGATGACATCACAAGATTTAAAAGCGGATTGGAAATCATCAAAGATCAATCGTCGCATTTGGCAGGCTTTTTTATAATAGGCATCGTAATATCCAGCCGAAAGGGAGTAGGTTCCCAAGAGTATCCTTCTTTTGACTTCGTTTCCAAATCCTCTTGAACGGGATTTTTGGTACGTTTGTTCAAGGCCTTGGCCGTCGGATTCCCGTAATCCGTAGTGAATACCGTCAAACCTAGCTAAGTTTGAGGAGGCCTCACTTGTGGAAATGATATAATAGGTTGAAATAGCGTATTTTAAATGACGGAGATCGATGGTGACGATTTTGGCACCGGCCTCTTCACAATGTTTTAAAGCCTTTTCCAAGGAGCTTTTAACCAGAGGTTTACAGGCGTCGATAAAGGGGGCGTAAACGCCTATTTTTTTCCCTTTTAAATGCTCCGGCGGGGTTTGATGGACATCTTGAGCGATACTCATTGTTCCCAAAGGGACATTCGTCGCATCCCGAACGTCGTATTCGGTTAGGGCCTCTAAAAGACAGGCCATATCCGTTACGGATTTTCCCAAAGGGGCGCATTGATCGAGGCTCGAACTGTGGGCGATTTGTCCATAACGAGATATTCTCCCATAACTCGGCCGAAGGGAGATAAGGCCGCAAAAGTTGGCCGGAAGTCTTATGGAGCCTCCCGTGTCGGTTCCCATACTGTAAAAGCTCGAACCCTCAAGTACGCTGACGGCACTTCCTCCCGAAGAGCCTCCAGGCACGAATTTTCGATTGAGTGGATTAGAGACGGGGCCGAAATAGCTATTTTCATTGGTAGAGCCCATTCCAAACTCATCACAATTCGTCTTTCCTATAAGAGTCCCCCCGGCCTTTTTGAGCTTTTCCGAGACATACCCATCGTAAGGAGGGATATAGTTGGCCAAGATCATGGAGCCGGCTGTAGTTCTAATACCCTTGGTGATAAAAAGATCTTTTAAACTAAAAGGAATCCCATCCAAATAGGTTTGAGGACCGTTTTTTTGGATTCTTTTTTCCGATTCAAGGGCGCATTGGTGGGCGAAGTCCTCAACTATAGAGATAAAGCTATTATTTTTTGATTTCAAAGCCTTGTCTAAGCATTGTCGAGTGAGTTCGGAAGGGGAGATTTCCTTGGCTTTTAATTTTTGATGTGCTTCAAAAATATCCATTTGAATCTCGATTATGGCTTTGATTCGGGTTCCATGATACTTTTCAGTTTAAATTGCCCATATTGAGCATCCGGTGAATTTTTCAAAACGAGTTCTTGAGAAAGGGAATTTTGGGCCCTATCCTCAAAGTTTTGAGTTTCAGTGGATGTCGTCTTTAAATGGGCCATTTCTTTTAGGGGATTAAAAAATTCTTTAACGTGTTCTGTTTCAACTTCTCGAAGTTCTTCAATCGAATGTAGAATTTTCTCTAAATCATTTCGGTATTGATGAACCTCTTTCTCTTCAAGAGAGATATGGGCGAGGTTGGCAATATGAAGGACATCTTTTTTTGATATTTTCATTTTTCTCTAAATTGGCATAATGGGAGCAAATTTAACCAAAAATTTTTTTCTTGATCCATTTAAAAATTGGATGATAACTTTTTCGTCATTGCCCATGCCTTGGGATTCAAGAACACGGCCTTCTCCATAGAGTGAGTGGCAAACTTTTGATCCGTCGGAAAATGTCGAATGAATCTTTTTTTTCTTTTTTGGTTTCTTATATTTTTCTTTGAAAACGGGTATTTGAGAGTATTCATCTCCATAATCAATATCACCATTTCCGAGGCGATCTTGTTTGGTTTTTTCGGTAACGTAGGTATTCCATGAGTAATACTTGTTTGGTATTTCGTCGATAAATCTACTGGGGCCGTTAAATTTAATATGGCCAAAAAGCATTCGTCCCTGGGCAAAGGAGATATAAAGTTTTTCCATGGCCCTCGTCATGGCTACATAAAAAAGTCTTCTTTCTTCCTCTAAGCCGAGTTCTCCGTCTTCTATCGATCTTTTGCTGGGGAATATATTTTCCTCGACACCGGTGACAAAGACAGAGTTAAACTCCAGCCCCTTAGAGCCATGGATGGTCATAAGCGAGACATCTCCGTCGGGAGATAGTTTTTCATCGTTAGCATTGTCGAGAGTGATGGTTTCTAAATAGTGAGATAGGGTGGGAGATTCTTGATCCTCTTCAAACTGTTTGATCGCATTTTCGAGTTCGTTTAGGTTTTCTATTCTCATTAAAGATTCGTAGCTTTTAGAAGCCTTGAGGGATTCGTAAAATCCCGATTCGTGAAGAAGGGTATCATAAATTTCGGAAGGTAGCCCCTTCTGTTTGTCCATCTTCATACATTTATCGATAAGATGATAAAATTCTCCAAGGGAAGAGAGGATTTTTGAACTTAAACGTAACGATCGATCACGTTCCGGGTGAAGAACGATATCTTGAATAGCCTCCCATAGAGATATCTGGTTTTGAATGGCCAGTTCCTCAAGTTTTCTAAGCGTTGTCACCCCAATACCCCTCGTGGGGGTGTTGATGATTCGGCTGAGGGCTAAAGAATCTTTGGGATTGATGACAATTCTCATATAGGCCAGCATATCTTTAACTTCTTTTCTTTCGTAGAATTTAATACCGGCAACAACTCGATAAGGGATACCTTCTTTTCTTAAATGGTCTTCTATAATTCTCGATTGTGAATTATTTCGGTAAAAAATAGCGATATCTCTCCATTTCTCCCCTGCATTGGCGAGGTTTAAAATTTCTCTTGAAACAAATTCCCCCTCTTTCTTATCATCGATACATTCAATAATTTCTATCGAATCTCCTTCATCGTTTTTTGTCCACATGGTTTTGCCCTTACGGGCCACGTTTTTTGAGATGACATGGGATGCAGCTTCGATGATCGTCTTTGACGATCTATAATTTTCTTCCAATTTGATTAAGCGGGCTTCATTAAAAAACTTTTCAAAATCCAAGATATTGCGAATGTCGGCACCTCTCCAAGAATAAATAGATTGGTCTTCGTCGCCAACGACGCAGATATTTTTCTTTGTTTGGCTAAGGAAGGCGAGAAGCTGAAATTGCGCCCGGTTTGTATCCTGGTATTCGTCAACCATAATATAATCAAATCGCTTTTGGTATCGCTCGAGGATATCGGGATACTCGTTAAAAAGTTGCAAGACACCTGTAATAAGGCCGCCAAAATCGACGGCATTAGCTAAATGAAGTTCTGCTTCGTATTGTTGATAATAGTCGTAATGGGGATCTTCCCTATCAAAATCGTAACTATAACAGAGGGAAGTTTGATCGGTGGCCGTATCCGAATCGGTGGAAGATGACCCGGCTCCCGGATAAAACCCTTGGTTTTTGAGATCGTTGATATAATACAAGATTTCATAGGGAGATTGATCTTTAGGGGTCAGTCCTTTTTGGGCCAATATCTTTTTGATGAGAGAGCGGGATTCTCCTTCATCATAGATGGTAAAGTTTTGGCTAAGGCCAAGATAATTGATTTCACTTCTTAGAACACGGTTACAAAAGGAGTGAAAGGTGGTGACTTGAAGAGGGCCGATATCTAAAGAAATATCTCGGGCCACTCGTTCTCTCATCTCTCTGGCCGCTTTATTGGAGAAGGTGAGAGTGAGGAGGCGAAAGGGGCTGATTTTTTTTTCTCGAAGCAAATAGGTCATTCTCGATACGAGGGTTTTTGTTTTTCCCGATCCGGCTCCGGCAAGAATCATAAGCGGTCCTTCCGTCGTCTGAACTGCGTTTTGTTGGGCCGTGTTTAAATCACTCATTTTAATTCCCTCATGGCTTATTCCACTGTAACGGATTTGGCGAGGTTTCTGGGGCGATCGATATCGGTGCCCTTATATCGGGCCATATAATAAGCCAGCAATTGAGTCACGACATTGACGAGAAGGGGGTTTAATTCACTGGAGCCGGAAAAATCTAACGGGAGGTAATAACGACATAGACGTTCCAGTTCTTTATCCCCTTGAGGGCCGATGATGACCATGATGCCGTTGCGGGCCCGAACTTCTTCGATATTGCTCAGTGTTTTCCCATAGAGTTCGGGCCCTATGAGAGCGATATTAACCATATCTTGATCGATCAAAGCGATGGGCCCGTGTTTGAGCTCTCCGGCTGCATAGCCCTCGGCATGAACGTAAGCGATTTCCTTGAGCTTTAAGGCCCCTTCAAGCGCGATGGGAAAATACTTTCCCCGTCCCGTGTAAAGAAATCCCTTTTTTTGGTAGATTTCATGGGCCACCTCTTGAATCCGATCACTCATGGATAAAACTTTTTCAATGCCATCGGCTAATTCCATCATTTTTGTATGACATTGGCCGAGATCATTTGAAGCCAATTTTTGGGAGAAGAGATGGCCCGTCAAAACCATGAGAGTAAAGGCCTTCGTGGAGGCCACTCCAATCTCTTGACCCGCTTTGATGAGGAGATTGTAGTCGCTTTTTCGATATAAAGTCGATCCCTCTATATTGATGATAGAAATCGTTTGAAGTCCATGTTCGAGACATAATTTTTGAGCGGCTAGAGTATCGGCCGTTTCCCCTGACTGAGAGATAAAAAGTCCGATATCACGGTCGGAAAGGAGGGGATTTCGATAGCGAAACTCGCTGGCCAAATCCACAAGAACCGGAATCCCATTATCTTTTTCCACAAAGTTTTTTAAACAAAGGCCTGCGTGCCAAGCCGACCCACAAGCGCTGAGATGAAAGAGGCGAGGGGTAAGATTTTTGATATTTTCTAAAGAATGGGAACCTTCTCCGTGAGTGTAGTGATCCGCAAATTTTCGGATGAGGTCGGGTTGTTCGTAAATTTCTTTAAGCATATAGTGGTCGAATCGGCCCCGATGGCTTGGGCGAAGATTTCTATTTTGTTTTTGAGAGAAAACCCTTGAGGAGGGGCGACCGTTCAATTCCTTAAAAAGGATCTTTTTGGGGCCATCCGGATTCAAAAGACAGATCACCCCATCTTCCGGGAAAAAAACTTCATTGGTATGTCCAAGCAGAGCGTAGGGGTCTGAAGCGACGAAAAGATTGTCTCCATTTTCACTTTGGCCGCAGACGATGGGGGCCCCTTTTTTGACGGCCACGATTTTATTGCTTCCCCTCTCCATGGCCACAAAGGCTGAATTTCCTTCGATTTCCTCAAAGGCCAAGGAAAAGGCTTCTTCCAGTGACAAGGGGGAGCCGTTTGGGCCGGTTTGAAGGTATTTTGTCAAAAGGACAAGAAAGACCTCGGAATCCGTCTCTGAGCAGAACGTCCACCCCTCGCTTTCCAATCGGTTTTTGAGTTGTTTTGAATTTTCGATGTTTCCGTTATGAACCACATTGATTTTCTCATTTCCGTGGGGGTGGGCATTAAAATCCGTCACACTTCCATGAGTGGCCCAACGGGTGTGCCCGATACCTATGGGGGATGAGGATGGGCTTTCTTCCACTAAGACCTTGGTGAGGTTTTCGAGTTTTCCCGTCTTTTTGTATTGGATGAGTTTTCCATCCTTGTCCTTGAGGCAAATGCCGGCGGAATCATAACCCCGATATTCGAGACGAGAGAGGCCGTCTAAAATGACCTCAACCGCATTTTTAATTCCGACATAGCCAACTATTCCGCACATAGTGGATGGCTCCAATAGGTCTTGCGACATCCAAGAGTTTTATTAGGCTTCAAGGTCGAAAAGATAGCATTTTGGAGGAGAATTTGGCCATTGCTTTGGGGCCCGTAAGGCCTTAAACGTCCTCAGTTTTTTTCTTTTTGAAACGTTTGGCCATCCCCTCCTTGGTGACTTGCCTCGAACGGGCCACGGCGAAGGCTTCTTTGGGGACATCCCTGTTGATCGTGGAGCCCGAAGCGATATAGGCATCATCTCCGATGGAGACGGGGGCCACGGTTTGAGTGTCCGAGCCGATAAAGGCCCGCTTCCCAATGGTGGTTTTGTGCTTGAGGGTTCCGTCGTAATTGCAGGTGATAAATCCACAGCCGATATTGCTCTCCTCTCCGATTTCCGCATCTCCTACATAGGAGAGATGGCTCACCTTCACACCCCGATGGAGGACGGCCTTTTTGATCTCCACAAAATTTCCAATTTTTGAGCCTTCCCCGATATGGGATTCCGGGCGCAGATGGGCAAAAGGCCCTATGGCGGCCCCGGGGGCGATAGAAGCCTTTTCGAGATGGCAATGGCCTTTAATGGAGGCGTGATCCCGAATATCGCATTCTTCGATGGTACAGTTTGGCCCGATATGGACGGAGCGGCCGATTTTTGTCCGACCGTAGATGAAATTGTGGGGATGGATGACCGAGTTTTCACCGATGGAGACCTCCCAATCGATAGAGGTGTGGCGTTCATCGACGATGAGAACCCCGTTTTCCAGATGCCTTTGGTTGATTTCCCTTCGGATCTCATGGGATGCTGCTCCGAGCTGGCGCAGAGTATTGACCCCCATGAAGGAGTGGGCGTCGGGGAATAAAACCGCCTTGAGCTTGAGATGATCTTGAAAGATTTTGGTGAGATAAAACTCATCTTTTGCCCCCGACCCAATCTCTTCAAGATGCTCCAGGAGAAAGGACGTTTTAAAGAGGTAGAGACCGCTATTGACGAGGGTGATTTTGCGGATCTCGTCGCTGGCCTCATCTTCTTCCACGATGGAAAATCCGGGCCCTTGGCCACTCGTAATCCTCCCATAGCCTTGGGGATTGCTCGTGCGGAAGGCAGCGACCACCCCATCGTGGTCACCATCCGCAAGGGCCTGGTAAAGGGCGCTGAGATGCCTCCTACGGATGAGGGGAGTATCTGCGCACAAAACGAGGGTGAGGTCGGTCTTTTGACCCGATCCATGGGATTCAAAATAGGACTTGAGGGCATCTGCGGTTCCCTTTTGTTCCTTTTGGAAAGTAAAGTTAATTTGTTTATTATACCGTTCCCTCAGGTAGGCTTCCACCCTCTCCCTTTCATGGCCTGTGACCACGGTACAAAATGTTTGAAGGCTTGCCTTTTCGGCAAAGGAGAGGGATTCGGAGAGGGGAAAATCCACCATACGTCGACCGCATAAGGGGGCCAGAGGTTTTGGGGTGGGGGCCTTGAACCGCTTGCCCTCCCCGGCTGCTAAGACAACTATTCCCATCGTTTTTTTCATATCTTACCCTTCTTTTTGGGAATTTTAGACCGACCGGGAAAGTCAGACAATACGAAAGATCACTTTTTTTTAAAGACATTTGGCAAAATCCCGACTAGCTCCCCAAGGCTTAACCAGTTTGGGTTCTTTTTGGAGATTTCATGGCAGAGAATAATAATGAAAACGATAACATTGAATTTAAGGATACGCTTCCCCTTCTTCCCGTTAGGGATATCGTTATTTATCCCTTTATGATTATTCCCCTCTTTATTGGAAGGGAAAGCTCTATTCGGGTCGTCGAAGAGGCCTGCAATAATTATGATCGTCTGATCTTTTTGCCCGCTCAAAAGGACATTCTTGAAGAGAGTCCATCCCCCGAAGGTATCTTTGAGATGGGAACCGTTTCCGTTATCATGCGAAAAAGGTATCTTAAAGATGGCAGAGTCAAGATTCTTATTCAGGGGCTAACCAAGGCCCGCATTACAGATTTTATTAAGACAAAACCGTTTTATAAGGTTGGGCTTGAAAAAATCGACCCCCAAAACGTAGCGGCTGATCAGATTTCATGTGAGGCGATGGTCAGAAACGTTAAGGAAAATTTGGAGAAGGTGATTTCTATAGGCAAAGTGCTGACACAAGACATCCTTATGATTCTCGAAGATACCAGTGATCCGGGAAGATTGGCCGATCTCATCGCCGCTAATCTCAATTTGAAAGTCAATGAAGCTCAGATGATTTTGGAAACCATCAATCCCGAAGAGAGGCTTCATCAAATCAATGAGATTCTTCTTAGAGAATTGGCCATCCTCAGCACCCAAGAGAGGATAAAGACTCAGGCCCATGAGGAGATTTCAAAATCCCAAAAAGAGTATTTTTTAAGGGAACAAATTCGGGCGATTAAAAACGAACTCGGCGACAAGAACATCAATGAATTTGATGAATTTCAAGAATTTCGGCAAAAAATTAAAGAATGTAAGATGCCGGAGGAAGCCGAAAAAGAGGCCCTTGAGCAATTATCTCGATTGGAAAAAATGCATCCTGACTCAAGTGAAGCCAGTATTTTGAGAACCTATTTGGATTGGCTCGTGGTCCTCCCGTGGAAAATCTCCAGCCAAGAGACCCTTGATCTCAAAGCAGCTAAATCGATTCTCGATGAAGATCATTTTGAATTGGAAAAGGTTAAGGAGAGGATTCTTGAATTTCTTGCGGTCAGGAAACTAAAAAAGGGCAAGATTCGAGGCCCTATTCTTTGCTTTTCCGGCCCTCCCGGAGTGGGAAAAACGAGTTTGGGAAAATCTATTGCGAAAAGTACGAATCGGGAATTTGTTCGCTTGAGCCTTGGCGGCATTAAGGATGAAGCAGAGATTAGAGGGCATCGCCGAACTTATGTGGGGGCCATGCCGGGAAGGTTCATTCAGGCACTCAAGCAAGCCGGGACAAACAATCCCGTGATCATGCTAGATGAGATCGATAAACTTGGGGCAGATTTTCGAGGAGATCCCTCCAGTGCCTTGCTCGAAGTCTTGGATGCCGAGCAAAATTTTTCTTTTAGGGATCACTATCTCAATGTTCCCTTTGATCTTTCTAAGATCATGTTTATTGCGACGGCCAATATCATGGAAAACATTCCGGCCCCTCTTCGAGACCGAATGGAGGTTTTATCTCTAAGTGGATACACTCAAGAGGAAAAAATAGCTATTGCCAAAAAATATCTCATTCCAAAACAAGTTAAAGATAATGGGATAAGTGAGGATCACGTGGAGTTTCTCGCTGATGCTGTTGAAACCATTATCAAAAATTATACTTCGGAAGCAGGCCTTAGAAATTTAGAACGACAATTGGGCTCTCTTTGTCGAAAAGTGGCCAAGAAAGTGGCCCTAGGGGATACGGAGAAAACGGCTATCGATTCAAAAGTCGTTATCGAATTACTCGGCCCTCCAAACTTTATCAAAGATGAAGAAAATGACTACGATGAAGTCGGTGTTTCCACGGGATTGGCATGGACTTCGGTAGGTGGAGAAATACTGCATATAGAATCGACTACGATGGCGGGAAAAGGGCTAACTTTGACGGGACAATTAGGTGAAGTGATGAAGGAATCGGCTCAAGCCTGTATTGGATATATTAGAAGTCAATCTGAACGCTATGATATTTGTCATGATTTTTTTGATAAAAATGAAATACATTTACATATGCCGGCCGGAGCCATACCCAAAGATGGACCGAGTGCCGGAATTGCTATGGCCACAGCGATTATCAGTTCTTTGAGTGGATTGCCTGTGGATAAGAATGTGGCCATGACGGGAGAGATTACTTTAACCGGAAAAGTTCTTCCCATCGGAGGAATTAAGGAGAAATCCTTGGCGGCAATGCGGGTCGGAATCAAGACAATTATTATTCCTTACCAAAATAAAAAAGATCTAGATGAAATACCTGAAGAATATCGTAAGAGAATTGATTTTATTCCCGTGAAATTTTTTGATGAAGTTCTAGAAAAGGCCATCGTTGGTTGGAAGACAAGAATCAAAAATATTCAAAAGAAGTCTGAGCAAAAAATTCGTCAAAAGAATAGAACGACATCGATGGCTGCATAATAAGGGCCCTAAAATGGCTTTTATTGCTTCTTGAATCTTATCTCTCTTGCGATACAATCTATTTAGAGGATCGATTTTTTGATTTTGGAGTAGATGATGCAAGGACAACAAGAACTTAGTCGTGGAGGTTCGACGCAGCCTTATGGGATTCTCGTTTTTGATGAATCGGAATTTTCGAGGCGGCAGGTTGTGGGTTTTTTATCGGAGTTGGGACATGATGTAATATACGAAGCGAGTAATTCCAAGCAGGCTTCGGAAGTTATGTCAAGCATGGAGGTTAATATCATTATTTTGGATATCCTTATGAAGGACTCTAATGGAATTGAGTTCATCAAAAAACTTCAAGAGCAATTAGGTGAAAAGTTTTTTATAATCCTTTCTTCTTTTCGGTCACAAAGGATTATTGTTGAAACTCTTAAATCCGGAATCGTTGATTTTTTATTTAAGCCTTTGAAAAAAGAGCTTTTTATTCAATCTATTTTAAAAGTCAAAGCTAGGATCGATAAAAGAAGGTCTTAATGATTAGATTTCTTATTTGTTTTTCAATTTCATTTTTTATTCTTTCTATTCCTATAAAAAATAGACCTCTTTTTGACCATCTAAGTCAACAAACAAATCCTTACACTCATATCGCTTTTGAAAAGATCTCTTCGTTTGTTAAGGAAAAGTTTGGTGAAAAAAAGATATTGGGTATGAAGGTAATGGGCACTATGGCCCATAACTTAGAAGAGAGGAAGTCCACGGCTCTTTCCGGTGGGGATATGCCCGGGGAGGCTAGCGAGAGTCCATCAAAATCAAAGACCCTTAAAAGATCAACATTGAATAAAAAGAGTGAGGTTTTGGGTGAGGAGCATTATTCCGAAAAGGAGCTTTATCAACTCAAAATGATGCTTAAAAATTCAGATATTTGATCTGCGCCATAGAGCAAATAAATCCTTACGTTAGTTTAAAAACTCTTACATCACCTTGAAGAGCTGTTTCCATAGGTGTTAAAAATAGCCTGCATTCGAGAAGGGGTGGGGAATCGAATGAGACTTAAACCTGAGGGTAGGCATGAAAAATCTCTTTGGTCGGGCCACCACCTTTCTTTTGTTTATATCCGCTTTTATTGGATGCGTTGAGAAGCAGGTCATCGTGGAGAAGTCGATCCAGACTTCGCTTCGTTCGGATCAAAAGGCTTTCCCTAAAAGCATCATTACCGAAGGGCTGAAGGAGAAGGCCCAAAATTCAGAGTTCCTCTTTATTGTTTCGAGTTTGGGCTCACCCCGAGATATTGCCTCACAAAGGCTAGGCCTTCAAAGTGTACCTAGGATTGTAAAATTTCGTTTTGAAAGAGAAGGGCTTAAAGTCTATCGAGACGAGCAAGATGAGCGTTTTGCCGACAATATCTTAAATCAGGATCCCATTCTTACTATTCCTGCCCATTATGCCGATCTCGAATGTAGTAGTGCAAAAGGAAAAGAGTGTAAGGGCCAAAGCATTGTGGCCAATGAAAAAAATTGGGATCAGAAAACCCATTTCGTACCAAACTTTGACCAACTGACTCTCACTCATTTGAGCGAGTTCGATATTTTGAGTGAAGACAATTGCTTTGGGCCCGTTTCTCAGAAGGCTTTTTATGTGGAACTGACGGAAAATGTTCTCAATGTAGGGATGGAAAGGGAGTATAAACTGATAGGAAGTGGAGATTGCCTGACCCGTCACTACGATATCAAGTCCGAGAGGATCAAAAATCCCTCCTTTAAGGTTCGGCATTTTTATTCGATTGTGCGTTTGAGTGAACTCGCATCCACAGATTACCGAGCGGTCGAATACCCGCTAGAAGACCATTCTCATTTTGGCTTTTCAAAAACCCATAAAAGATTTTTGGGAGATCATTTTGATTTGACCAGACAGAAAGAAACCTATTACCTCAATCGTTTTAATCCGGGCAAAGATGTCGCAAGAGATGTTCATTTTCACTTGAGTAGGACATTTAATCTACCTAAGAATCTCTACCTCAAGAAAGCCAGTTATGAAGTGATTGAAAAGATCAACAAGGCTTTGAGTAAGGCTCAGGCCGGTATCAAAATCAATCTCGTCCCTTCGGAAGGGGAAGCGAGCGAGAAGTATTCCGGAGATCTTAGATATAATACAATTACTCTCGTCGATGGGCCCACAGCCGATGGAATCCTTGGCTATGGGCCTATCGTGGCCAACCCTCGAACGGGGGAGATCTTGCAAGCGCGTACCAGCATTTACTTGGGAGGTCTCAAATCCGCCGTGAGAAGAACTTATCAGGGTATGATTCGGGCTTCATCCAAAGGGTTTATGGCCAAGAGAGAGGAGGGTGCGGGGGAGCATCGTCGGGTATTGAACGCTGATATAGCGGCCAATACCCGGCGGGCCACCGTCATTTTGGGGAGCCTTGAAGACGCAGACGAGAAGAATGGCTTTTTTGGGCAAACCGATGAAGATATTAAGCGCAGATCCAATGATTGGATGTTTCGACATTTGAACGGCAAAGATGAACAAAAGGCCGGGTCATCTCATTTGGGGGTCAATCACGAAAGTCTTTTTGAGGAGGGTCGATCAATCCATTCAAGTGCCCGGGATTTGATCGATTTTCATTCCAGAAACCATATCTACCGAGTGGAGATGGTTCATCTTCAAGGTCTTGGGCTGGAGTCAATGCCGGAAATAGAGAAGGCTCCGGAAATTTTGGGAGAAGATGGAGTACTCAAACCTTGGGAAAAGCTCAATGGGAAGCAAAAGGCTTGGATTACCGAAGTCATTACGAGAAATCTTTATATGGATAGTTTGGCCCACGAATTGGGGCACAATCTTGGGTTGCGCCACAATTTTATGGGTTCGGCAGATGCTTCAAATTTCTATGAAGATGGGGAAGAAGAGGGTTTGAGTTCTAAAAATATCCCAAAAAGTAGCTCTCGAATGGATTATTTTTCGGGAACTTCTCTTAGTAACCTCTACGCTTTTGGAAAATACGATATCGCAGCCTTGAGGTATGCCTACAAGAGGGAAGTTGAGGTGGCCGAAACCGGTGAAATGGTCGGAATCGAAACGACCCTTGGCCACCTCAAAGAAAAGATGGCTTCGGAGGGAAAAACGTTAAAACCCTATCTTTTCTGCACGGATGAGCAAGTGGGAACGACCGTATTTTGTCATCGCTTTGATCAGGGTTCAACGTTGACGGAAATTGCCAATTTTTATGTTAATCGTTACCGGGAAGGTTATGAGGAAAGAAATTGGAGGAACGGGCGAACCGATTTTACCTCTCATCAACTTCCCAAATACATTTCAAAAACCATGAACCTTTTTAAATCCATGAGATCAATTTATGAGGTTTATGAGCTTTATGGGGATATTTTGGGAAAAGAGTTTATCGAATTGGGTTGTCCAAAGGAGCAGGCTAAGCGTTACGCAGAAAGCTGTGAAATCGTTAACGATACGAGAGAGGCAACCCTTACCATCGGGAATTTTTTCCTCGACCTCCTTAAAACGCCGGATCACACTTGCGCTTTAAGTTTTTTTACCGGCGGCAAAAAAGAAGGAAAAACAGCGGCCTTTGTGCCTCTAAGGGGGATTTATGAGGGAATGAAGATGGCGGGGTACGGAGATGATGTCCCCAAGTCATGTTTTGACCCATCCGTTCAGTCCTATTTGGCCTCTCCTTTTGAAAACCATTACAGGGAGTCTTTTCGGGTCAAAGGCGAGAGTGGAAAATATCTCAATTCCATTAGAGATCCGGAGCCGGCCCTTCGGGGAAGCGCCAACCTGGCCGTCAGAGGGATTTGGGCGGACAAGATATTGGCCATGAGATATCTTTTGACCCATATAAATGAATACAGTGGCATGGCCACTCGTGGAAATTTGACCTCTATTCAGGCGATCAAAAATCAGCTCGATAATTTTTTGGCCCATATTGTAAGTCGAGATGTGTTAATCTCTCCTTATCCATTTCAAACCATGGAGGGTTCCAAGTACGAGGAGAAGTATTTTGGACTGAGCGGGACAAACTACCGGATCCATAGCAGTGGTTCTTCTCCCATCGTGGCCAAGTTTTTTGGCCTTTCTTCTCTTGCTAACATTCCTTTAAATAAAGCTCTCATCACCAATGCAGCTTGGTTTGCCTCTCTCGGGGCTTCGGAGACAGGCCCTATTGCCTCTTTTCTCGATAGTATTTCTATTTTAAAGGTGAGGAGGACGACTCCAATGGCCTTGAAAGGAGAAAAAGAATTTATCATAGGTAAGAACAAATATATTGTGGAGAAAGAAAACCAATTGGCCCTTGCATTGACTCAGGCCAAGGATGCCTTTGAAAAATTGAATGGCATTTCCGAAGAGACTATTTCTAAAACTTTAGTGGCCAGAATGACTTTGCCGGAAGGTCTTGATTCGGATTCAATTATGGTTTTAAAGAGCTTATCTAAGGAGGAGGTAGAAGGGTTGATTGAGATTTTTCCCTCCTTAGATCTAAGGATGATATCCGAAAGCGAGGATTGGCCGGATGATTTTCAATCGGCCTTTCGATTGGGCGTTAAGGGCCTAAAAAATGTTCTCAAAGTTTTTGCTCAAATGAATACTCCTCCAATGGGAGCTTCGGATGATGTGAGAATGGTTTATACGGTTCCATTGCCTTTTGTGATCGAATTTATAGAAGGACATTTAGAAAGGCGTATCGAAGGCTTTGAACAAAGTATAGGCTTGCTCTATTCTCAACAGTTTTAGTCGGTTTCTATCCTATTTTTGATTTGATCGCTATCTCAAAGTAGATTATCTTAAAAATTTTTATCTAACTATCAAAAGTGCTTCCTATTATGACGATAAGAAATGGAGGCAAAGATGATAAAGATTGTTAAAGAAAAACTTGAGCAAATAGATCTGCTATTACTATTGTCGATCTTCTTTCTTTTTGTATCGAATGAGGCACTTTCTCAAGGTATGCCAAGAAATACTTCAGCTTCGGCTTCTTCTTATCAAAATGGTTGGTGGCGTCCTTATTTTAGACAGCAAAATCCAAGAGCTTCGTTGGGTTTTAATACATTTGGTTCAAGCAAAGAAAGGAGCTATTTTAATGACTATATGAAGCAGTATAGAAACTATTATGAAGATTTGTACTGGGAGAATAGCTGGGAAGATCGTTACGGTGAAAGATATTCCAATGAGGCCTTATCCCCTTTTGCTTTTGAATTTGATCAAAGTTTTCAATATGATTCTTTTTCTCCATATTATTCTCAATCTTTCTGGGATGGCAAATATCGATTAAACTTTGATTTAAATTTCCAATATGACAAAGGATCGAAGCGTCGCTCAAGAGATTTTTCATTCAAAGATCGCAAAAAAAAATCCAATTATAAAAATCAAAAAGAGCAAATTGAAGTAAAAGAAGTCAAAAGGAATATGGGGAGAAGAATAGCCGCTCATAGTGAAAGCAATAAACCTTCAATCAAACGAGACGACTCCCTTGTTCTATCGGATCACCAAGAGGTCAAGGATGTGCATAGGTCTATCAATAAAAAAAATGAGAGTGATAAAAAAATTAAAATGCCAAAAGAAAAAATAGAAGAGAATATATCTGAATTTAAGGATTCATTGGATGTGGATTCTTTAAAGATTGAGAAATTGAAAGAGGTTATTCAAAAGCCAAAAGTAAAAAGCATTGTTTCGATTCCACGTTCTAGTTCTAAAGGACATGAAAAAATTGAGATGCCAAAAGAAAAAATAGAAGAGGATATATCTGAATTTAAGGATTCATTGAATGTGGACGCTTTTAAGATCAAACCATTAGAGGATGCTGTTCAAAAACCAAAAGAACGTTCGATTTCCTCTAGGAAAGCCAGCGATAATTTTTTTATGATGGAAGAGGAGAAAAAAATGAATGGTTTGACGAAAGAAGAGACCAAAATTATCACAAGTTTGGCCATCGATCTCAATACAGATTCTTTAAGAACAGAACTTCTTGATAGCGTTTCTTATCCAAGTGAAGTCTGCTCTCAAGATTTTGACAACCCTGAGGAAAAATTTAAATCAAATCTAAAATGGCACGAAGGATGCGAAGTTTTGGCCGAAAGACAAAATTGCACACTAGAGGGCCACTACGATAGGATTGCCCAATGTTATTCATCTCTTCAAAAAGAAATTTTAAGTCGAGCCGGTCAAGGGAAAAAGTTTAATCGCAAAAAAGCCATTAAGGCCATCAATTTTCTTAAAAACCCCGTAGAGAGAGATTTTTATGCCAAGATTATAGCGGCAGATGGAGAAGCCGGTGCCCTAAGTGAAGAGCATATGATGGGTGTCATGCTCACTCTCGATAATAGAGTCAATTATTTCAAACAAAATCTCAACATAGATGACGTGAATACGGCCATGGTTTTGACTCAGCCCTATCAGTATTCATTTTTTAATAAGGATAAAGAATCAAAAAAGTATCTTCAACGTGTTCTCGAAAAGGACAATGATGCAGGTGGAAAGATAAAGGCCTTGAGGGCCTATATTCTCTATCAAAACGTCAAGATCAAACCAAAAGAAAAAGCAATGGGAGTCACCCACTTTTATTCCACTTCTTTAGATGAGGTAAAAGAAAAAGATCTTCCATGCTGGAGATTTGATTTTTCAGGAAATCCACCAAATCAGCGCTGCGCTCCTCCACCCCGACGTGAATTGCCTCCTTTAGATTTTTCTATCAACGGGGTTTCATTAAAAGCTCCTCCTCGCCCCTGCGATCCTCCATGCAGACCCTCTCGCCACCGTTTTTTTTCTAGGGGTCAAGATGGGGCCAATCTTGGAATAAGTCCTTCAAATCTTTATTTGTGGAGAGAATATTAAAAGTGGTGAACTATTGTATCTTAAAAAATTATTTTTGAAGATATTCCTTTTCATTTTTATTCTAATTTAGAAAATCTCTTTTATTTTTATTTAGTTCCTTCCAAATTTTTTTGACATTAACTTCAAACTTAGCAACAATTTTACATACATCAAACAAGGGAGTTTCAAATGAAAAAGTACGGCTTTGTAACTGTTTAAGTGAATCGCCCACATCTCTTGGCAAGGTCTCAAGGGCTGTGGGCCCCTAACTAATAGGTAATTATTTTCAACAAGGAATAGTAAATATGAAAGAACTGACCAAAACCCTTAAAAGGGAAGTTGAGAGATGGGCAGAACATCGATATGTGGAGGCTCGATTCTTTAAGGCGATGGAGGAAAACTTTTTCCACCACCTTCATGCATCCCTTCACCTCTACAATGTAGAAATTCTCATCCAAAATTCTCTTCGCTGCATTCAGATGGCTGAAATTTCTTCGAAACGACTTGGATACGCAAAACTTGCAGAATTTTTTAATCAAAAGTATAGGGAGGAAACCGGTCACGATGATTGGGCCAAGACGGACTATATGAAGATGATGAGCGAAAGTGAGGATTATTCCTTTTTGAAGCTACTTCCGGGAGCGATTCACCTTATCGAAAAACTCCATCACGTCTCTCGTTTTCACCCCATAAGTATGTTGGCCTATATCTTCTTTGGCGAATACCATATCTTGTTGGTCGGTCCAAAGGTTTCTCAAATGCAACAAAAAACTAAAGGCATTGAAACCACTTTGCTGGATCGCCATATCGAATTGGACATAGGTCATGTGGAACACGACTTGCAGACTTTGGACGATCTCATCGTCGAAGGAGAAATCGGGCAAAGAGCCTTGCGGGATATGAAGGATTTTATGGGGTTTCAAATCGAGCTTTTAAACGGTATCTTTGAAGCCGTTCCCGATCATGTCAAAGGAGCGATGGGGTATGAATCTTTCGGATCAGACCTCTCCCGGGCACTTTCCCCTTCCTCATAATTGGGCCCTCAAGGAGAGAATCTCCGATAGTATCTGTATCCTGGGGAAAACCTTTTACCGAAACGGTCTTTTTGCCGTCTCCGGAGATAAGATCGCTTTGGGCAGTGTGGGGGGAATTCGATCTCGGGCAGATCTCGCCTATTATGAACTCTTGGAAAGAATTTATTTGCAAGAATTTTTTCCAAGAACTCCTGTCGCTCCGGAGGATCGAAAGCACTACGCCTACGCTCTTTCCAATGGAGCGGCCATTCATACCCATGAGGATCAGGCCGTACAGAACGCTCGATTGGAGCTCATTGAACGGGATCGAATTTTAAGGAGTTGGTACGGAGAATACGCCCCAAAGGTCTATTTCTATCGCCAAAGGCATTGGGATTTTTTGAAACCGTTGTACTCGATGCAAATGGCTGAATTTTCCAATCCTGATGACGCTTTGGATGATATCTCTGTCATAGGGCTTTTTTGTTTTCCCCGAAAGAGGGAGAATCTTTTTTTTCACGCTTTTGGTGCGGATTTGGAGCGGGAAAAGGCCATTTCCAAAGCGGAGCGGGAATTGAGTCAAAGAATTTCCTTTTTATGGGACGAAGGAGTGGATGAAATGTTGCCCTTTTCTCCGGGTCCGGCCTACCATCAGGAGTTTTACTTGAGTTCTCGTCACTCCGGAATCATCAAGGATTGGCTCGATGGAAAGCATGGGGACTATTGGCCCCGCTACAATTCTTTTATCGGAAAGGCAAGGTCTGATTTAGAGATCGTTCAAAAAAAGATTTTTTTTGGTGAAGGAAATTATTTTTTGGTCAAGGCGAGAGGGGGGAATAGGGTTCCTCTTTATTTTGGGCAAAAATACCCCGTTGAAAGAAGGCATCATCTCATTCATCCCATTATCTAGTAACTGCTCGCACCTCTAGCAAAAACTGTAATAAAGGCAAGGTAACTGTTCTCCACCCGGATAAGATTGGTAGGAGGCAGTCGACTGCCAAGATTGCCGGGGGGTGAGCAGTT
>JAPONP010000129.1 GCA_026713835.1 Bacteriovoracales bacterium | reverse complement strand
GTAATAAAGGCAAGGTAACTGTTCTCCACCCGGATAAGATTGGTAGGAGGCAACGAGGAGCGACTGAGGCGTGCTTCCTGCACGTCGCAAGGAAGCGACGAGGCAGTCGACTGCCAAGATTGCCGGGGGGTGAGCAGTTACCTTTTGGGCGGAGATCTATTACGGCGAGAGCAAGGCCTCAAAATCTTTCATGGAAAGTTTTCCGGTGAAGTATTCACCGTTTTCATCACCTAGGAGATCATCAAAAAGTTTCTTTTTTGCCTTTTGCAACTCCAAAACCTTTTCTTCAACGCTGTTTTTGATGATGAGACGATAGACGTTGATAGACCTTTTCTGTCCGATACGATGGGCCCTTCCGATGGCCTGGGCCTCCACGGCCGGATTCCACCAAGGATCCATGAGATAGACGTAGTTGGCCGCCGTGAGATTTAACCCAAGGCCTCCGGCCTTAAGAGAGATCAAGAAAACCTCCGTCTCACCGGACTGAAAGAGTCTGATATTTTCGGTTCTCTTTTTGACCGAGTAAGAGCCGTCGATTCGTGAATATCGAATATCTTTTTGGATGAGTTGATTTTCGATGATATCGAGATAGGTGGTAAATTGAGAGAAGACAAGAACCTGGTGTTTTTCTAAAAGAATTTGCTCCAAATCTTTTAGGAGAAATTTTATTTTTGTCGAATAGAGTTCATCTCGATTTTGCCAAAGGCATAATTGCCTAAGCTCAAGTAATCCCTTAAAAACTTCACCATAACGTCTATTGGAGGGCATTTGTTCGAGGCGTTTTCTGACCAAACCCAATTGGGATAAATAATTTCTCTTCTCTTCATCGGAAAACCTAAGAAACACCGTGTTTTCTATCTTTTGGGGCAAATCTTTCAAAACTTGAGATTTCGTTCGTCTCAAAATAAAGGGTCTTGCCATCTTTTTGGCCAACATCAAAGGTTGGTCAAATTGGCTTGATTGGAGATGAGGGGTCGGCCCCCAAACTCCCGGAAGGGCGAGATCGAGGATATTGTAAAACTCATTGAGATCATTTTCCACCGGAGTTCCCGTCAAGCAAAGATGAAATCCGGCCTTGATCTTTCTCACGTTCTCTGCACCCATAGATTTGGCGTTTTTAAGGTTTTGAACTTCATCGAGTATCATCACATCGAACTCCAAATCCTTAAACGTCGTCTCGGCCTCTCTTTTCATCACACCATAGCTCGTCAAGATGATTTTCTTCTCAAAATCCATCTCTCGACTCCCTCCATAATAGAGACAAATTTCCCCCGATAAGGTGGAAAATTTTTCAAACTCGTCTTCCCAGTTGGAAAGAATGGACACCGGACAAATGATGAGTACTTTGTGGATGGATTCGATGGTCGCTTGAAGAAAGCTAATGGTCTGAATGGTTTTCCCAAGACCCATATCATCGGCCAAGCAAGCCCCAAAACGATTTTCCCAAAGAAAATACAGCCATCGATAGCCATCTATCTGGTAGGGGCGAAGGTGATCCGCCGGTTTTTTCGGAATGGGATAGGAGGGAATTTCTTTCAAATTGATCAATTTCTCACAAAGTTCAATCTCTTCTTCCGTCAAGATATCGTCAAGACCGGATTTTCTAAGTTCAAATAATTCAAAAATTTGCGTCCTTTGAATGGGAAAGGAAAAAGACCTCATTCCGTCTTTAGGTTCAGAAAAACTCCTCTTGATCGAAGTGGTTTTCGTATATCTTTTAAGAAATTGCAAAAGGGTTTTTTGATCCTCATCCAGCAAAATCATTTTATCCGAATCAAAAAATTGTCCCGTTTCGAGGTCAATTTTTTCAATGATATCCATATCCTCTTTTGAGATTTCCACATTTATTTCAAACCAATCGATTTTAGATAATTGTCGTCGCCATGTGGCCTTCGATTTCCAAAGATTCACCTTGGATTCGTTATAATAAATTTCACCGCCGAGACTCGAAAGCTCTTTAAAAAAGTATGAGATATTTTCCAATAGCTTGCTCTTTCGCACCTTTAAAACGAGCTTATTTTCAGTTTGCAAGTAGCGAGAATCATGAAAGGATTGGGCCCCAAAAGAGAGAACCAACTCCTGAAAAAGTCTCCTCAAGGTCAGGGCCTCACAATAGTAGAGTCGGGCCTCTTTTTTGCTGTAATCTTCGATATCCCCATCGGAAAAGAAGGCCTCCATTAAGACTCTCCACCTATTTTTTGAATGAGAACTCTGCCATATCTTTTCAAAATTGAGGGGTAGATTTTGCCTCAGGGTCTTATCGATCAAAGAAGCCGTTATTTTTATCAATTCGTAGGCCTTAGAATTTTTCTTAAAGCTTGTAAGAAGACCTCCGTCAAAAGAAAAGGCCCGCAGTTCATCAAACATAATATGAGTTCTTTTGGCAGGTGACGGCGACGATCCGGCAAAGGAGATGGAGACATCAAAGAAATGGGCATGGGAACTTTCGGAAATGGAAACCACCGGCGTCACCTTGAGACGGGGCACTTGCCTCAAGTCCCTATCCCCAACCACAAATTCAACCAGATCCCGGGCCCTTAATTCTTTAGAAGATCTCAAGTAATCGTTGGCACAGACATCATTGCCTAAAAGATATATCCTTTTGATAAAAGCCATAAAATCATTTGGCAAGCTGTAGGAGATGCCGTGAACCCAATCGAAAAGATAGAGGGTTTCAAAAAGGCTGATATGTGTGATCCGGGCCCCCTCCTTGGTGATGAAAAAAAACTTGGGAAAGGCCTTGGTGGAGGAAACCTCGATACCTATTTTCCCGCTAAAGGGGAGAGGAAGGGGAAAAGAGACCCGGCGTCGATCCGTGAGCAGGTATTGATGGGCAAAATAGGTGGAATGTCCCTTGCTCCTCCCGGCCCCATGAAAACTTTTGGGATCGGTTATAATCGTTCCATATTCTTCCACCCAAACCGTATTTTCAAACATGGAGGACTGAAAGTCTCTTTGGGGATGGGCACTGCTCTTTTTGAGATGAAATTTGATAAAGAGGGAGGCCATGTGGGGACAACGCCCACTTTCGGCCCACTTAGAACAGGTGCATTGCCCTTGGATTTGCTTATGGCCTTCTTTCGATTTGAATGAAATCCTCCCCTCAACCATGGAGGTGTCTTTGATAAGGCCCGAGACGATAAAATAGCTAGAGGGGTCCCCTTTAAAAAAAGAGATATCGATTTTGTCGTCTTCAATAAAGCGAAAGGCCTTTTGAATATCCCTCGAATCAAAAAAGGTCGATAAGATCTTTTGAACCTTGGGGTCCAATCCCGAATAGGAGGTTTCCAACATAGAAACCCATTATAAATCTACCGACACCCTTTTTGTAGGAGGAATTGTCCGAAACCTCCGCTGAATCTTATAAAAATGCCATGGACGAACCTTCGGGAGTCCGCTATGATCCTTCCCCATGAAGATCATCGAGCATATCGATCGGGCCCAAGGCCCCCTTTTTAGCTACGAAATCGTCCCTCCGCCCCGGGGAAGGACAGTCAAAGATTTGACAAATATCGTAAAATCCATCCTCCCCTACAGGCCCTCTTGGATCGATGTCACGGCCCACGGCCCTGCGGCTTTTTATCATGAGCGTCAAGACGGCCTCACGGAACGTCGGGTTTATAAAAAACGCCCCGGAACCATCGGGATCTGTGGGATCATCCAAAACCGATTTCAAATTGACACGGTAGCACACCTTCTGTGCTTGGGATTTACGAGGGAGGAGACCGAGGACGCTCTGATCGAACTCAATTACCTGGGAGTCGAAAACGTCTTGGCCATCAGGGGAGACGGGATCAACTACACACAAAAAATCAATCGGGAAAGCTCCACCAATACATACGCCGTCGATCTCGTGGGCCAGGTTCACGGTCTCAAACAGGGGCGTTATCTCCAGGAACTCTCCGACCCTCTCCCCCTGGACTTTTGCATCGGCGTGGCCGGTTATCCGGAAAAGCATTTTGAGGCCCCCAATATGAAAACGGATATTTTTCATCTCAAGCAAAAGGTGGAGGCCGGGGCCCAATATGTGACGACCCAAATGTTCTTTAACAACGAGGATTATTTTGAGTTCGTTCGCCTTTGTCGAAACGCCGGCATCACGGTGCCCATTATCCCGGGTCTCAAAGTCATCAAAAAGGCCTATCAGCTCAAAAGTGTCCCCAAAAACTTCCATGTGAGTATCCCCGATGAACTGGTTGACGAGATCGAGGCCTCTCCCGAACACGTGGAAGAGATCGGTATTCGGTGGGCCAGGAAGCAAACGGAGGGGCTGATCGATTTTGGGGCCCCGGTGGTTCATTTCTACATCATGAATGACTCTTCCTCCGTCATCGAAGTCGTCAAGACGTTTCTCTAAAAAAGAGGGCCCCCTTGGATTCCTCCCCTTCCCTCAAAACCCTTCTCGACCAAAGAATCCTCTTTATGGACGGTGGAATGGGGACCATGATCCAACGGGAGAACCTAGAGGAAGAGGATTTTCGAAACGAGGGCCTAAAAGACCACCCCAAAGAACTCAAGGGCAATAACGATCTTTTGAGTTTGACCCGTCCGGATCTCATTCAAAGCATTCACGAGGCCTATCTCAGGGCCGGTTGTGACATCGTGGAGACCAACACCTTCAGCGCCACCACCATCGCCCAAGAGGATTACGGAACGGAGCATTTGGCCCATGAAATGAATAGGCAAAGCGCTCTTTTGGCCAAAGCCGCCTGCCAAAAGATCATGGAAGAGGGCCCCGGAAGGGTTTGTTTTGTGGCCGGAAGTCTAGGGCCCACCAATAAGACGGCATCCCTTTCTCCCGACGTGAATGACCCGGCCTTTAGGGCCGTGGATTTCGATGGATTGGCCAAGGCCTATTACGCCCAGGCCCTGGCCCTCATGGAAGGAGGGGTGGACATCCTCCTTCCCGAGACCACTTTCGACACCCTCAATCTCAAAGCCGCCATCTTTGCCCTGGAAAAGCTCTTTGCCCATAAGGGGCGTCGCCTTCCCGTCATGCTCTCTGTCACCATCACCGATGCTTCCGGGCGAACCCTTTCGGGACAAACCATCGAGGCCTTTTGGGCCAGCGTTCGCCATGCAAAACCCCTTAGCGTCGGGATCAATTGTGGTCTCGGGGGACGGGAGATGGCCCCCTATATGGGGGAACTTTCCCGTTTGGCCGATTGTTATATCAGTTGCTACCCCAATGCGGGACTTCCCAATCCTCTCAAAGAGACCGGCTACGACGAAACCCCGGCCGATACGGCCAAGTCCTTGGAGGAAATGGCCCAAAACGGATGGCTCAATATCGTGGGCGGTTGTTGCGGAACCACCCCGAATCACCTCAGGGCCGTCGTGGACTCCGTCAAGGACAGGCCTCCAAGAAAAATCCCTCGGGTGCCGGAACAAACCCGCCTTTCGGGTCTAGGGCCCTTGAATATCAAGGCCCACGGGGAACGCCCCTTTATCATCGTAGGGGAAAGAACGAACGTGACCGGCTCCCCGCGCTTTCGCCGCCTCGTTCAGGAGGGGGATTTTGAAGCGGCCCTCTCCGTGGCCAGGCAACAGGTGGAAAATGGGGCCAATATCATCGACATCAACTTCGATGAGGGACTTCTCGATTCCAAGGCCTGCATGATTCGCTTTTTGAATCTCGTGGCCTCGGAACCGGAGATCTCCCGGGTTCCCCTCATGATCGACTCGTCCAAGTGGGAAATCTTGGAGGCCGGTCTCAAATGCGTTCAAGGGAAAGCCGTGGTCAACTCCATCAGCCTCAAAGAGGGGGAGGATGTCTTTCGCAACCAGGCCCGACTCATCAAATCCTATGGGGCCTCGGTGGTGGTCATGGCCTTCGACGAAACGGGACAAGCCGAGACGAAAGAGCGCAAGGTGGCCATCTGTAAGAGGGCCTATGACATTCTCACCAAAGAGATCGGTTTTTCTCCGACGGATATCATCTTCGATCCCAATATCTTGACCGTGGCCACGGGCATGGAAGAGCATAACGACTATGCGGTAAACTTCATCGAAGCCGTAAGAGAGATCAAAAAAACCTGTCCGAAGGCCTTGACCAGCGGTGGGGTGAGCAATATCAGCTTTTCTTTCCGAGGCCATAACCGAATTCGGGAGGCCATGCATTCGGCCTTCCTCTATCACGCCATCAAGGCCGGTCTCGATATGGGCATCGTCAATGCGGGGATGCTCGAAGTCTATGAAGAGATCGATTCCAAGCTCCTCACCCTCGTTGAAGATGTCCTCTGGAACCGCCACGAAAAGGCCACGGAAAATCTCATCGACTTTGCGGAAAAGATGAAGGGCCTTGGGGACGCCTCCAAAAAACCCGAGTCGGGGCCCCCTTCCTGGCGCAAACTTTCCCTCCAAGAGCGAATTTCCCATTCCATCGTCAAGGGAATCGTGGACTATATCGAAGAGGACACGGAGGAGGCGCGCGCCCATCTCAAAATTCCTTTGAAGGTCATTGAAGGCCCTCTTATGAACGGCATGAAAATCGTGGGAAAGCTTTTTGGGGAAGGCAAGATGTTTCTTCCCCAAGTGGTCAAATCCGCCAGGGTGATGAAAAAAGCCGTGGCCTATCTCGAACCCTTTATGGAAGAGGAGAGAAAGAAAAACCTGGGTAAGACACGATCCCAAAAGTCTTTTGTCATCGCCACCGTCAAAGGAGATGTCCACGACATCGGAAAAAATATCGTCGCCGTCGTTCTTTCCTGCAACGGCTATAAGGTTTACGATCTCGGGGTCATGGTCTCCTGTGAAAAGATCGCAAGCAAGATACGGGAGGTGGAGGCGGACATGGTGGGTTTAAGCGGTCTCATCACCCCCTCTCTCGATGAGATGGCCTATAACCTCAAAGAGTTCGATCGCATGGGCCTTTCCCTTCCCGTCCTGATCGGAGGGGCCACCACGAGCAAGGCCCATACGGCCATCAAATTGGCCCCCCATTACAAAGGCCCGGTCATTCATGTAAGCGACGCCTCTTTGGTCGTGGAGGTCTGCTCGGCCCTTATGAACCCGAATAAAAAAGAGGGGTACGTCAAAGAAGTTCGCCAAAAACAACTGAGTCTTTGCGAAAGCTATGAAAAGCGAAGTGAAGGGGAGGGCCTTCTTCCCATAGAAAAGGCCTTGGAGTATGCCTTCGCCCCCGACGACTCCCCCCTACCCCTCCCGTCTTCCCTTCCTACGGGCCCCATCGTCCACCGAAGCCTCTCCTTGGACGACGTTTCCTCTTTTATCGATTGGTCGCCCTTTTTTTGGACCTGGGGTCTCAAGGGCGTTTTCCCCGCCATCTTTGAGCATCCCCAATACGCCAAAGAGGCCAAAAGGGTTTATGAGGACGGGAAAAAGCTCCTTTCCAAAATTACCCAAGAAAAACTCTACACACTCAAGGCCGTGACGGGATTTTGGAAGACCAAAAGGGTGGGGGAAGAAGCTCATCTTTTTGAAGGGGAAAAACTCATAGAACGCCTCCAGTTTTTGCGCCAACAAAAAAGAAAGGGGCAAAAGGCCTGCTATTCCTTGGTGGATTTTCTTTCTCCGAGCGAGGATTCCCTAGGGCTTTTTGCCGTTACCTGCCATGGGGTGGATGAACTCGCCGAAGTGTTTAAGGCCCAGGGAGACGACTATATGGCCATCACGGCCAAGGCCATCGGGGATCGCCTGGCCGAGGCCTTGGCCGAGTTTATCCATAAGAAGGTGCGCATGGATTTGGGTTACGGGCGAGATGAAGACTTGGGCCTTCAAGAGCTTATCAAAGAAAAGTACAGAGGCATCCGTCCGGCCCCCGGTTATCCGGCCTGCCCGGACCATACGGAAAAGGAAAAGATATGGAAACTTCTTCGGGTCGAAGAGTCCATCGAGACCTCCCTCACGGAAAACTTTGCCATGAACCCGGCCTCCAGCATAAGCGGCTATTATTTTTCCCATCCCAAGGCCCGTTACTTTCATGTGGGAAAAATCGGTCAAGACCAGTTGATCGAGTACGCGAAAAGAAAGGGCCAAAGCGTAGAAGAGACGGCCAAATGGCTGGCCCCCAACCTGCCCATGAAAGGGTAAGACAAAAGGCCTTGAACACGATAGGACTCAAGGATTGCGGATTGTCCTCACGAGGCGCAACCCCACGTTGATGCTCCTCCGATAAAGACCTTCGTAGAAGCGATATGCCGAGCGCAAGAACCGGGCATCGTTGTACCAACTACCACCATGAATAATGTGATACCCCTCTCGATAACTACTCGATGCATTTACGGGATTTTTCCCCTCGGGGAGCTTATCACTCCACTCATCCCAACCCCACTCCCACACATTGCCGATGACATCGTGAAACCTTCTTCCGTCTATAATGAGAG
>JAPONP010000128.1 GCA_026713835.1 Bacteriovoracales bacterium | reverse complement strand
TTAGAGGGGGTATCGGGAGGGTTATATTTTCTAAATGGCTTTTTAAAAGGTTTTTAATATTTGCTCCTCTAGCAACGGAAGAAATATAAGAGCGATATCTTGCGCTTTGAAAAAACCATCCCCAAAAACCAATATCTTTGCATTCATCAATGTTCAGCCTGATTACTCCACAGAATGCCCCAAAACTTACTTTTTTAAAATCATCGAACTGAGCAGCTTTACCTACAACCTTGATACTTCCAGAAGACATTGCTATTATAATGTCTCCTTTTTTTAATATTTGTTCTTCTCTAACCTGTTTTAAAGGGATATAAACCAAGGATTTGTAGTTAATTACTCCGTTGTCAATATTATTCGCTCTCAGAATAGCAATCATTGATTTTTGTTCTGTTCCAGAGGCTTCTTGCTTTTTATATGTGACTCCTCTAATGTTACGACAGGCATTAAACAGTTTCGTTAAAGTCCAACTTTCTGGTATTCCTAACTCACTCACAATAAAACCCCGTAAAACTTGTCTAAAAACTCATCAAACAGTTTCCCTAACTTCCGCTGCTGAAAAAGATTGGAAAGGGCTTTGCTCATTTGAATCGACTCTATGGAAAGCTTGACCGTATCAAAATGGCTCATGGAATAGCTTTCAAGGATTTCATTAAAGAGAGTCTGCTTGCTCCATTTTCCTAATCTTTGCTTCTTGGTTATTAAGTCAGCTCTAAAAAGAAAAAAACGGTAAAAATCCATTTCATCAACGGTTTCCTCTTTTGCACAAATATAGGCATAATCGGAAAGTGTTACTCGATCGACCTCTTCAAAAGAAATTTTTTTTTGCGTAAGCCTAATATTCTGAATGGAAGAAAAGGCCCTAAAAACTTGATCCTCGCTCTGAAAAATTCGCCGCAACTTCTTCTTTTCTCGCATAAGGGTCATTTCATCAATAATTCGATCGGAAATATCATAAGCGGAAGGGGGTGATTCTCCAGAAAGCCTTGCCTTCATATCGGTAAGGATAGCGGGGTCAACATTGTTTAGAACTTCTTCTGCTTCAGCCTTTATCTTTAGCATCTGATTTGGCTGCTCACAACACAATGAGTTGAAATACTCGTCATCTTTTATTTTTGTGCTTTTCATTTTCTTCACTTCTTAGGCACTAATTCTCTCATCGTAGAGGGCCGTTTCTAGACCTTGGACGACTTGTTTCGTCGCTTCCTTGCCACCTAAAATATTCCGAACTCCCGAAAACCCCCCATATTTTCTCATTTGAGGAATTTGCCAAAACTCTTGGGGAAAACTTAAAGGGTCGTGTTCGGTGTCTTGGTAAATACTCAAAATATCTTCAACCACTTGATTCTTTTGCTTATGGCCAAGATCGAAGGCCTTAGGGGCCAGTTTTTTTGCTTTCCCAATGCGTTCTTCCTTGGTTAGAAAATCTTCTCGATAGAGGAGATTACCGATAATATCAATGACATCCACATTTCTAAGGCCATGTTTTTCAAAAAAGAGAGATTTTAAAATCTCTGGTCTTATATCCATATCAGTGGAGTCTTCTGTAAAATTTTTGCGATTATCACGAGTTTTCCAAAATTTTTTCAAATCTGAAAAGTTGGCAAATCTCTCCTGTATCTTCTCGGATTGGTAGATGATAAAGTCATCTTTACTGATAGGTTTGCTATTTGGGCCGATAATGGCTGTATCTTCTGCTGCGATGCCAACTTGCCCGTAGAGAAATTCTTCACTCATGCGATAGCGTATATTTTCTATTTCCCCATCATCAGGCTCATCGTAAATCCCATCATCGGTTTCGCTTTCCCCATCACCTGTAGGGATAGGGGGCTCACCTGTTCCTTCCTTTGTTGTATCGTCAACCTCAATAGTTCCATCATCTTCAATATCCAAAGGATCATCGTCCCATTCGGGGTCGTTAAAAAGATGGGTGGAATAGTTGGCATATTCAAGAATAAAAAAGCCTAGCTTTTCTCGATGAGCATCCTTGGCTTCGTAGGTTCGGGTTCCACGGCCAATAATCTGCTTGAACTCCACCATAGAGCCAACATTTCTAAAGATAACGATATTTTTAACATTCTTGACATCAATACCTGTGGTCAATAGCTTTGAAGTGGTGACAATGACAGGTTGATGAGAATCCAAATCTTTGAATTTTTCAAGGTCGGGATAGCCACCCCTACTATCTTTATCATCTCCCGTGATGCGAACAGCGTAATCACCCTTATATTCATCAAGACCATATTTCTCTTTATATTTTAGAAAGGCCTCTTTACAATATTTGGCCATATCTAATGCATGACTCTGGTCAACGCAAAAGACGATAGTTTTTCCAATGGGGTCTGTTGCGAAGAGATGGCGCAGGAGATGGTAGGCAAAGGCCCGAGTCCTTTGAGGAATAGAAAGCTCTCTTTCAAAATTGGGAGTGAAGTAATCTTTCACTTTAAGAATCTTGCCCCGGACATCTTCAATGTCATCGCTATCAGGTCTATATCCAAGAGCATCTATATTGGTGGTGGCCCGTTTGATAATATAGGGGGCCAGGTATCCATCCTCAATACCCTCTTTTAGTGAATAGCTCACCACCGGATTGCCAAAATGGGCGTAAGTATGGTTGGATTCATCTCGCTTGGGAGTGGCGGTGAGCCCTACTTGGATGGCCGAATCGAAATATTCCAAGAGTCGAAACCAAGAACTGGACTCTTGCCCATCCTTGCTTCTTCTGGCCCCTCGATGAGCTTCATCAATGACGATTAAATCAAAATAATCGGCGGAAAACTCTTTGAAGCGGTCAACTTCTTCTAAAGATTGTACCCCTTCTTCCTCATCGCCTTCTGAACCTCCTACTAAACTTTGATAAATACCAAAATATAGATCCCTTCCCTTGGGCCAATTTTGCTCTCTAGGCTTTAGTCGATAACAGGCATCTTTGGGGAAAGCTCCTTCAAAGTCAGAGAAGGCTTGATCGGCGAGCAAATTTCTATCAACGATAAAAAGAATTTTTTTGACAACCCTAGCACTCCACAATTTATAGGCCAATTGAATCGCAGTGAAAGTTTTTCCTGTTCCTGTGGCCATGGTGATAAGGATTCGCTTTTTTCCGTGAATGATGGACTCTACAGTATTATTAACGGCCTTTTCCTGGTAATAGCGAGGTCTTCGTCTTTGCCCAATCCCCGATTCATCATAGTACTCATGAAGGATGGCCTTTTTATTTTGTTCGGGACAATCTTTTAATCCCGATTCCTCTAAGTACATCTCCCAAAGTTCGTCGGGGGTATGAAAGCGAGCGACCTTGGTTTGGGTATTTGCCTTTAAATTAAAAAACTCTATTTCATGGCCATTGGTCGAATAAGCAAACCAAAGCCCCAACTTGCGAGCATAATCCTTGGCCTGCCTCTCGCCTTCCAAGTAATGCTTATTTTCTGCTTTGGCCTCGACAATGGCGATGGCCTTGCTAGAAGAATAGCGCAGCAGGTAATCGGCATAGACAGGTTTGGCACGTCTGGCCTTTTTGCCATCAAAGTGAATACGCCCAGCGGCAATTTTATACTCTAGGTCTAGCTGCCACTGATGCTTAAACCATCCCGAGGCCCTTAATTTAGGATCAATCAAGTCCTTGCGTGTTTGTGGCTCATTGCGGCCCATATCCTAATTCTCAAATTATTTTTCTACGATAAAGATTTTTTTACATTTTCACTAGGAAAAAAGAATGAAGCAAGGAGATACTCCAAAAAAACGAAACTCGTGGTCTTGCCCTACCTTCAGAAGCCCCTCTGTTGGCTCTTTCTAGGACTTCGCATCAACTGCCCATCCTTGTAAAGATGAACCACGTTCCCCTTTGAATCGTCATGAAGACGATAGGCCAGGCGATCCGTCGTATCGTCTTTCACATCAACTCCGGCAAGGCGCAGGTATTCGTTGGTGGTGGACATTTCGGCATGACCGACGATGGCCATGACTTTGACCAGGGGAACCCCTTGGGCGAGCAGATTGGTGATAAAGGTGGCCCGCAGATCGTGAAATTTCACCGCTGTGATGCCAAGACTGCGGCAAAAGGCCGACAAAATCTTGGACTGGATGCCGTGTCGCCATTCTCGCAAACGTGGGAGGACGAGATCGTCGAGAACCGGGCCTTGGCGATTGGGGTGGTTCTCCGGGTATCGGTTGATGTTGTTCATGCCTGCAAAAAACTTTTCCCGGTACGGGCCATGGGTTTTAGGGTTTTCGCTAAAAGAAATCAAAAGCATGATACGGATGGTAGAAAAACGAAAAAAGATTCCGAAGGGGCGATTGGCCAAAAAGGTTTATAAGG
>JAPONP010000127.1 GCA_026713835.1 Bacteriovoracales bacterium | reverse complement strand
GTGGGCTTCCCCCGAAAAGTGGGACATGGTATTAAGTGCATGACCTAAAAATGGGAGTGTGCGCAATGAGTGGAGAAACAGTCAAAACCAGGAAGTCTTATTCACAGGAATTCAAAACCCAGGCCATTGAGCTGGCCAAGGAACTGGGCTCAAAAGAGGCCGCTGAGAAACTGGGAATTAAGAACTTCCAGACCCTGGCAGCATGGGCCCGCTACAGCAAAAAAATGGCCGAAGATGAGGAGTTTCGTACGATGGAGCAACTCAAGGCAGAGAACAAGAAGCTAAAAAAAGAGCTTGCCGATGAACGCCAAACCGTGGCCATCCTGAAGGATTGCACTCGTTTTTTTTGCGTGGAGAACGGAAAGTGAAACAGCATGGGGTTGCCTTGCTCAAGGACGAGGGGCATCCTGTTCAAAAATGCTGCCGGCTTCTCAAGGTTTCTGCCTCTGGGTTTTACCGTTGGAATAAACGGCTTCCTTCAAAGAGTGCCGGGAAGGCCCTTTTAAAGAGGCAAATTAAAAGGGCATTTGAAAATTCCAAGGCGACCTATGGTTCCCCGCGAGTTCACAAAAAGCTGCAACAAGAGGGCCATGTAGTAGGAGAAAATACTGTTGCAGGCCTCATGGCAGAAGAGGGGCTCAGGGCGAGGAGAAAGAAAGCGTTTCGCCCCCAGACGACCAAGAGCAACCCGAAGGATAGAAAGTCGGCCAGGGTATTCAAAATAGAAGACCACATGGCAACCGGTCCAAATCAGTTCTGGGTCAGTGACCTGACCTATATTCCGACTGAGAAGGAGGGTTTTGTTTACCTGGTGACGGTTATGGATATCCACAACCGTGAAATCAAGGGATGGAACTTGAGTAACTCAATGGAGGCAGAAAACACGAAGGATGCCCTGTTAAAGGCCCTAAAAATGACTTCCGGGCCATTGGATGGACTTGTCTTTCACTCGGATCAGGGGGCCCAGTATTGCGCAGATATTGTGCGAGATAAGCTGTCGCTGTTGAAGGTCACGCAGTCGATGTCGAGGAGAGGGAATTGTTACGATAATGCCTTTGCTGAGAGCTTTTTTAGCAGTCTAAAGGCGGAGTTGCCGAGGAGGAAATTTACCGATTTGGAGGATGCCGGAAAGGAGATTTTTAGATACATTGAGTGGTATAACAGAGAACGCCTGCACTCATCCCTTGGATATTCGAGTCCATTGGATTATGGTAGGCATAACCGTCATGTTGCTTAAAACGGTGTGCACTTTTTCGGGGGAAGCCCATTGTATCGAATTACAGGATAACCCCTCCTTCTTTGCCGAACTCCTGGAAGAGACAAAACACCGCTACAAAGGAAATGATCTATTCTCTCTCGCAGAGATAGTGAGTTTACCGTTCCTCTCTTTGATGATTTTTTAAAGCGTACCATGCCTAAAAAATGTAGGTTTTAGCTAGGGGGCATGGGTTAGGCTCTAATTTTTTTTAAGCTTTAGCTAAAATACCGTGTAATTTTTACAATATCGAGATAAATGCCTTTATCGAAATCTAAGCTCCTAATATTCTAAAGCTATCGTTGGAAATACGAGGGTAAATAAAAACGATGAAGACGATTGTTATTGATGAAAAAATCAAGGATAAACTTAGAAGAATTATCCACGATATTAGAAGCAACCTAGGCTCCTCTTTTCTCACCATTGAAACAGTTCATAAAAACTACGAATCAGACCCAACTTATTGCAAGGAAATGCTAGATGCTGCACTAGAGGATAAGGAATCTGGATTTGAGGCTTTAAAGGCCCTCGAAGAAATCATCTCGGAATGGAGAAAATCTGAATGAAAATAATTTTATCATTATTCTTCATTTCTTTTGTAGCGAGGGCCACTGTTTTACGTGTTCCAATAACAGAAATTCCCACCCTGAACCCCAATAGAGGGAATGACGTCAGTATGAACAAGGTTATCAATCAGATTGGGGAAACCCTTGTTTCTCTCGACGAAGCCCTCTTTCCGATTCCAACCCTAGCAGAAAGCTGGAAAACCGATGTTAACAAGAAGACCATCACATTCAAGTTAAGAGAACGAAAATTTCATGATGGAAGCTCTCTCAATTCCCAAGATATTTTTCGTTCCTTTATTCGGAGCAAGAACTTTAAAAGTGGTCTTACTACGGACATTATAGATTTTAAAAGATGCCGACTCAAAGTTAAATGCCCTTCTTTTGAAATTATCGATTCAAGAAATATTAAATTGCATTTAAAAAATGACAACTTTTCTTTCTTCTTGAGAAAACTAGCAGGGATTGAGGGAGTCATTTTTAAGGCTGGGCCAAACGGTCGTTTTATCGGAACGGGGCCTTATAAAATAGCTTCTCAAACAAAAAATGAAGTCCGACTTAAGAGAGTATCCACAAACTCCTACTATGATTCTATAATCTTAAAAAAAATATCTCCTCATAAAGGGCTTAGTTTATTTCTCGATGGGGAAATTGATGTTATCGGGAATATGACCTATCGGATTCAAACGGAAAAAATTCCTGCTCACTATCCCTACCAAGATAAAATAATCCTTACCTACGGGCTAGTTTTGGGGTTTCGAGGAATTTTTAAAGATAGAGAAATAAGAAAAGCCGTATCTATGGGAATTGACCGAGAGGCCTTTATGAAGGCTGCAGGGAAAAATGGATTTGTGGCCGGGGGGCTTATCCCAAAAGGGTTTTTAGGTTATCAAACAAAAAAATCAGCATTTGATCCTGAAAAGGCAAAAAAAATTATCCGAAGCCATCTTAGTCCCCATAGTCGAACTGTAATCATGGTGATAAGTAAGGGAAATGGAGGGATCGAACGATTCCTTAAAAATTCTCTAAACACCATTGGTCTAAAACTTAAAATCAAACATGAAATTTTCAAAGATGCTCTTACCCGGTTTAGAGACAATCAATACGATATGATGATTAAAGGAGACGGGCCTCAATTTTATGAATCAGTGACCGCCTTTGCCCCCTATATAAGCTCTCAGTTTATGAATGTTTCCAAATTTTCTAACCCTGAATTGGACAGACTCTACCAAGGCTACGGAGCCTTGAAAACAAATGCCGAAAGACTGAATGCCCTAAATAAGATGGAGCATATCCTATCCAAGGAAGTTCCTTTTATTCCCCTATTTCATCCAACATTTAGGGTTTGGAACCAACCCAATATCATCACAAATACAAAAAATAAGTTTTCAATCAAACTTTGGGAGTTTCCCTACCATCAATATGGGAAACTCAATTATTAGTCTCGGGAAAACGAGGGCACAAAATGAAAAGGGTTTTATTCGCAATCGCCCCCCTCTTTCTGCTCGTTTATGTTGTCGTCCTCATCGCATTGGGCCTTCATTTCTATCGCCTAGAAGAAAAAAGTTATAGCAACCTTTCC
>JAPONP010000126.1 GCA_026713835.1 Bacteriovoracales bacterium | reverse complement strand
TTTTTTGGAAATAAGTGCTCCTTAAAAAGGGTCTTCTGTCAAGCGCCGCACCAATGTCTGGAAACTCCACAACCAGCCTTGTATTCGGTTTCGAATTTCTTTCAAGCCGGGTAAAAAATAATTCCAAATTTTGGATATGCTCGATCACTTGGTAGAACAGTATAAAATCAAAAGTCCCTAAATTAGAAAACTTTTTGTCCTCGTAATGACCCTCCTCTAAACAATTTAACCCATACAATTTGTTACCAAATGATGCGAGCCCATGAGATGGATCAATACCAACACAGATTGATCCAAATTCACTTATCATCAAATTGATCAAAGAACCAAATCCGCAACCTATTTCCAAAAATCTTTTATTGCTAACCTCATCCCCAAGAACCGCCCTCATAACACCCAGCCTTTTTTGAGCATCTTTTGTATAAATTTCTATATCCCTCTCTGTAGGGGTCGAAAATTTCCGAAACTCGTGGTTAAACCTCCCCGAAGCGTAATATTGGGCATCTTCCTCTACTTCCGATGGGAAAAGTTGTATTAAACCGCAGTTTGAACATCTAACCACCTTCTCGATGGTAAATTCGTATCCCCTGGTACTAACTACAGAAAATGCTCGCTCATTACAAATAGAACATTTAAATTTAATTTTCATCATTTTTTCTCTCATCAAGGGGGTGAGAGTCCCCCAGGTACCGGGAACCCGAAATTAGAATTTTTTTAACTCTTTCTTACTGCTTTGTCTAGACCGATGGCGCATCGAGTAATTTTGCTATAAATTCTTTGGTTTCATTGATATTGACTTAGGATAGGCTCTTAAGAGCGAAAAATTTTAACCCCTGCCGGAGGGCACGAATCGATTGTTTCATCGGATAGATACGAAGAGATTTTATATTTTTCGCAAGAAGAGAATACGATATCTTTTTTGTCAAAACGCTTGCTCTTATTTCCGGTCACTTGATAGCGAAGATGCTCTGTCATCCAGAGCAAAGAAGGGGATGTTTTTTGGGCCAAAAGATGATACCAGTGGTAGATTTTTCCCATTCCCGTTCTATTTTTAAAACCTTCATAAAGATATTTTTTACATTTTTTCAAATCGGCAGATTTATGGGGAGAAGAAAGGATATCTTCTTGTATTTGGCGGGAGACCCGTTCAAAGTTTTTTCCATCCATTTGGTGAAGCCATTTGGGGATAATTTCGGACAGAGTTTGCCTGGCAAAATCTGGAACCAAAAGTTTTCCTTTTTGTGCATTTTCCAATAGTTCAAAAAATTCTTCCCGGCTTTGAGGGCGATAACTCACCTCTTCTGTTCCGGGGCTGAAGGCGGCAGTTTGAATCCATTGGGGCGAAATGGAGGGGGTTCCGAGCAAGGCGGCTTCTATGGCACTGATACAATGCCTATGAACGAGTGCGCATGCTCCGGCAAGCCAAGGCAAAACTTCCCCTTGTTGAAAAACGAAAAAATTACTTAGATCAGGTGAGAGAAAATCTTCATAAAAATGTTTATTTTCAAAAGGATGGGGTCTAATAATACATGGGGTATTTGGAAATTTTTGAGCGACTTTTTTGGCAAGGGCAGGAAATTCTTTAAGGTATTGATGATCGAGAGAAATCATCGTTTCGATTTCTTCCCTTGAAAACCCAAGTCTTCTTCTAAGAAGAAATTCTTTTTTAGGAGACATAAATTTTCTATTCCCGGCCATGACTTTTGTATTAAAGAGAAAGTAGGGAGAGGTTGGAATCGATACGGGTTTCTTTTTATTGAGAATAAATCTATAGTTTGAGTGATAGAGGTCAAATCTTGGAGAGCCGGTTTCGGTCACTTTTTCTCTAGGGAGTTTTGCTTCTTTTGTCCAAAACTCCGTTAATCTCCTCCCCCAAGTGAATACCCTAGTTACATTTTTTAAGATATTGTCGTTAAATCTTACAACTTTTTTGTACTCGGAAAGTTCGTCATCAAAAAAGCCACCCTCGGTATCGAGAAGAGCGAGCTTGATATTGCTATCAATTATTTTTTCGATAAAGTCTTTGTTATTTTCTCTAAAGTAGTTAATTAAAACATAATCCGGTGCAATCGCAAATATATCTCTGGCCTGGAATCGCATCGGCACCAAAAAGACTTGATGGCCTTTGTCCGCCAAGTTTTCGGCAAGAAGGGTATTACCCTGAAGATCTCGAACCGGGTGGTCTATGATGATGGCAATTTTTTTAGATGATTTCATTAAGAAGCATTTTTATACCGTATTGGGATTTATAAAAATTGTTTTATCTCCAAAGCTACCCGTTGTCTTTTGGCTGATATAAGTTTCCATTTTTTTCTTCCAGGGTCGAATCATAAAAACGATGGATTCTCTTTTTCTTCCGTGGGACGGATTTGATGCTTTATGTATGATGTTATTGTCAAAAACAATAACGGTTCCCCTGGAGCCGAGAATAGGGGTAAAGGAATAACCTTGGTTATAATATGATCTTAAATCGTCATCATAAAAACGAGAATCATTTTTGGGGGACTTCCAGTTATTGAGATCCACTCTTGTCGTTTTATTTTTGACGGCATTACCATTTTTTGTAAGAAAGAAGATAGGGGCATCCTGTTCGCTTAAAACATCCGAAGAATAGACCATAATTTTGATGATTTCCTTTGGGTTATTGTCGGAATGGGGTATCCAGGAAGAATGGGCCTTGATATTAGCGTGAATGTTGCGGTAGAGGTAACAGCCTTCAAGCACGCAATAGCATCCAAAAAGCTTTTGTTCAACCGGGGGGATAAGGGCCTTGGCGAGGTTTTCAAGCTCTTCAATATGATAAAAATCTTTTATCGAAATAAAAAAATTTTCTTCTTTAAGGGTTTCTTGTAATTTATCGAACTCACTTGAAAGAGTATCTGAAAGATTATTGAGGATTTCATGGAAGGTGTTTGGAAATTCAAAACCTAGGGGAGGATCGCCTTTGTGGGGATGAGAGGGTCTATAAATCGAGTAACGAAATTGGTAAAAATCTTCAAGGCCGATATTGCCTGAGTATGGGTAGTTTTTTCTACTCTCAATAAAATGTTCTCTATAGGAAGGGACTCCCATCCAACGCCCGATAGGTGTTTTTGTGTAGGCTATTTTTTTTATAAAAGTCGGAATATTTGAGAAAAAATGAACTCTTCCTGACATGAGCGAAAACCAAAAGAGATAAAACTATTTGAATGCTAATGGGTAAGAGGCATTTTTGTCAAGTTTAAAAAGGGCGGGGCTGAGCGTCACCGGCTCTT
>JAPONP010000125.1 GCA_026713835.1 Bacteriovoracales bacterium | reverse complement strand
CCTCTATTGATACCCAATCCGAGATTTTCCGAAAAAGGTCCCAAACGCTTTAATTCCAAAAGCAGCTTTTTTAGCTCCGAACATATTGGAACCACCCTATTTCTATTGGACTTGGTTTCATGCAAACCGTCCTTTGATGTCCACTGCCGACTCACCGAGATCAATCCTCGCCCGAAGTCCACGTCCTTCCACCGAAGAGCGTAGAGTTCCCCGTTTCGCATTCCCGTAAAAAGTGCCAATGCCCAGTGATAGTAAAACCTGTGGGAGCAGTCCTTTGCCGCCATAAGAAGAAGCTCTGCCTCGTTGGTGTTAAGGACCTTTTGTTCTGCCTTAGGTGCTTTGACCGTAATCCCTAAAGTGGGGTTTCGATCTATGATGCCCTCTTCCACCCCCAGTTGAAAAAGACGCCTGATCCGCTTGAGCAACGCCTTTTGAATCCCCGGCGTCCACCTTCGCCTCTTTGGAACGTGTTCAAAGATCAGATCGAACACGTCCTTTTTGGTGATCTCTAAGATCAATTTCTCGTTCCATTCGCAAGGCACCCACTTTTTGATAAAAGAATTGTAGCTCTCCACCGTACTCATTTGCAGACTCATCCTCATTCTCCGAAGGCACTCCCCATGCCAATCCCGCCACGTCCAAAGATGTCCCTTTTCTAAAATGAGGTCGCATTCCTTTTTGATCTTGTATTCCATTCGATCCGCCACCACTTTTGAGGAGATTCGCTTCCCCCTCTCGTCGAACTTCGTCTTTCGCCGGAGTCTTCCCCCGGTGGGCATTCTCCTGCTCGTCCATACCTCGTAGTAGCATTTGCCGTCGTACTCATAGATTCTTTTCGCCATTGTCAATTCTCCTCTTTGAGTAGGTCTTCGATCTCGCTTCTCTTAAACCTAAGTCGGTTTCCAAGTTTATAGGATTTAATCTTTTGCCGATGCACCATGATCCGAAGGGCATTGGGTGTGATCCGCAAATGCCGGGCGGCCTCTTTTGTGGTGAGGTATTCCGGCCAAGAAACTTCTCTTTGTTCTTCATTTTGTTCAACCATACCGGGTCTCCTTTATTTTGAGAGGTCTTTAGCAAACATTTTTTTTCAAAAGTAAAATTGCGGACGGCCGTGTCGTTCCACGATTTAAAAATTTTCCCAAATTGAACGGCCGTGTCAGTTTACGGTCTGCCAAAATACCCACAAAGAGGCCCTGGAATGGTTTATGCCGCTTTATCGCCCAATAGCTCCTCCGTTGTCGGAAGATCCTGCTCTTCGATAATCCACGCCCTTTTCTTCTCTAAGGCCCATTTGTCAAAACCCTTTAAATCGATCAAAAATCTTTTTTTATTCCCTATATTGATACAGGGAAAATTGGGATCGGTTCTTATGTGCTTGTAAAGAGAACTCATGCCGATACCGTAAATTGAAGAGATTTCTTTCACCGAGTAAAATTTCTTTAGAACGCCTGAGAGCGGTTTTTCTTGTATCCTTTCGATTTTCCTTTGAATCTCTCTTTTTGAGACGAGTTCCCTATGGGATACCCCTCTCTTTTTAGGATAGGGGCTATTCAGCTTATAGGGATTAAGGGACAAAAACTTATGATAAAGCCTCTTTGTCTCTCTTCGATCTTTTCCGAGCAGATAAACATATTTATGCTTTCTTGAAATCCGCATTCTCTGACAACGGTTTTGGTGTTCTTTGGCCGCTGACTTGAGTCGGGATATGATGGAATCCGGGATTTCTTTCCAAAAAATATGATCTTTACGGGCCCAGTTCGACTCCCAGCTAATCCCCAAATCCAGAGCGTATTTTTTAAAACTCGTAGATTTTCTAAAAATGCGATCTGAAAACCATCCTCTCTCCGGGGAGTCGGG
>JAPONP010000124.1 GCA_026713835.1 Bacteriovoracales bacterium | reverse complement strand
TCCGTCAAAAGAGAAGTTTACGATGGGAAATGCAATCATTGCGGGGTGAGATACGGTCTCGAATACGATCACGTTCAAAAATTTTCCCACGGAGGTAAGAGCAGTGCGGATAATTTACAAATGCTCTGCCGCTCCTGTAATCAGAGAAAGGAAATTCTTGCTAGGCAGTCCGGCTTTTTTGTTTGAGAGGTTTTTTATTAGAGGGGATAAAGCGCAGAGGGCAGGGCCTACAGTGATTTGAGTTTTTGGAGGAGATAGACGTATTTCAAGGCATACCAGAAAGAGGATTGTTCAAAGTTCGCACTTCCCCCATGACCGCCCTCCGTGTTCTCATAGTAGAGGAAGGGGTGGGATTGGTCTTGCATCTTCTTGGCCATTCTTCTGGCGTGTCCGGGGTGAACCCGGTCATCTTTCGTAGAGGTCATAAAAAAGACTTCGGGATAGGAAACGTTTTCCCTCACATTGTGATAGGGGGAATAGGCCTTAATGATGGGCCCCATTATGGGGTCTTCGGGATTTCCGTACTCTTCCATCCAACTCACTCCTGCCAAGAGTTTGTGATACCTCATCATATCGAGGAGCGGGACTTGGATCAAGGCCGCATTGAATAATTCCGGTCTTTGAGTGACCACGGCCCCCACCAAAAGCCCCCCGTTGCTTCCCCCTTCGATGCCCAGGTGCTTTGGTTTGGTCACCCCACGTTTGATTAAGTCTTCGGCAATGGCGATGAAGTCGTCAAAGGCCTTCTGTCGATTTTCCTTGAGGGCCGCTTTATGCCAGGCCGGTCCAAACTCTCCTCCACCCCGAATGTTGGCCAAGACGTACACGCCGCCCTCTTTGAGCCAAAATTTTTCGATAAAGGACGAGTAAAAGGGCGTTTGTGAGTTCTCAAATCCTCCGTAGCCATAGAGGAGCGTTGGGTTTGTCCCATTGAGTTTTAAATTTTTGGAAGACACCATAAAGTAGGGGATTCGGGTTCCGTCCGCACTGGTGGCGTGAAATTGTTTGGCCTCATATTTTGAGGGGTCGAAACGGGCCGGGAGGGAGTAGAGGGAGCTAAGTTCTCTCGTACGGGCACCGTAGAGATAGAGGGTGGATGGAGTCAAAAAATCCTGGTAGTTGACGAGAAGGTGATGGCCCTCTCTTTGGGTAGAATGGATGGATGGAGTCCCTAGTTCGGGGAGAGGAAGCCTGTGAGCGACCCATCCACCCGGGTCCTTTTTCATTTGAAGAACCTTTCCTCTGACGTTTTCCAAAATCTGGATAAAGAGATCCTCTTTTGTGGTCGCAACACGTTGAATGGCCATTTCCTTCGTGGGGGCCAGGATCAATTCGGCCCCTCCCTTGCCCCCTTGAAATTCTTTTAGCGTGATATGAACGATCGCCCCTTGGGCAAAGACCTCCCCTTGATAACGCCATTGGGATCGAAGAGAGATGACGAGGTTTCCCTTGAGATGGGCCTCGATGACGGCATCCTTGGGAATAGGGATGGGCTCCGGTACGTTTTCCTCGTTAAGCAAAAAGTATTCCGTATCGTCAAAAAACTTCTTGATCCTATAGATGATGACTTGATCTTTGTCGGAAGAACTTGAAGAACTTAAAAGAGAGGCCTGGACGGCGATATCATCTTTTTGCCCTTCAAAGATGGTCTGGGCCTTCCCCAGGGGAGTTCCACGCCTCCAGATTTTTAAAAGCCTGGGGTAGCCGGACTCGGTAAGAGAATCCGGGGAAAAATGAGTTCCTACGATCAAGGTATCCGGGTCCAACCAAACGACCCCGCTCTTGGCCTCCTCCAAGGAGAACCCGCCTTGGACAAATTCCTTTTTTTCCACATCGAATTCTCGAATGACGACGGCATCTTTTCCTCCATCGGAAAGCTTGATCAGGGTTTTAGACGGGTCCTGACGGCAAGAAACGGAGCCTTTATAGACCCAGTTTTTCCCCTCCGATTGGGCCAGCTTGTCCACATCCAGTACGGTTTCCCATTGGGGGTCTGCGCTTTCGTAGCGCTTGAGGGTCGTTCTTTGGAGTAACCCTCTTGGATTTTTTTCATCTTGCCAAAAGCCATAGAGGTTTTGTTCCACAAAACCGGCGTAGGGGATTCGGTCGTTGGAGTTCAAAAGATCCAAGGCCGTCCTTTTCATTTGGGCGAATTTGGGGTCTTTTTTGAGCCGTGAAATCGTTCGCTCATTTTGACGATTCACCCAGTTTAGGGCCTTGGCCCCTTCCACCTCTTCCAAAAAGAGATCGTCGTGTCTTGAATTTTTATCCAAATACTTAGAGCAATCGTTTGCGGACGTTACGGAAGCGGCCAAGAGTAGGGGAGGCAGGGCCATGGGCAAGACCTTTGGAAGGGAAAAAGTCTTGGTCTTTGTTTTATCGTCATGAGATCGATTTTTCATCATTCGTCTTTCCTTGTCCATTGTTTAGGGGCCCGGTGGGCCTATCCTATGGTGGATGGCTGGGTGAGTCAATCCGTGAAAAGCGGAGTGGGTATTTTTTACATTATAAAAATGGGGTTTTGCTCAGGATCTGGCCCTTCTTGCGATGACGATTTGAATCTTTCCCCCCATTTTTCCGGTTTTTTGGTCTTGGCCTTTGCTCAATTTTTCGTCGAGCTTCCAAAGTATTTTCTTGGGAATGATTCTTCTCATGAGAGGGCTTTTACAAACTTGCTTCGATAGAATAAAGCGATGCTCTGCAATGCAAAAACCTGCCATTTTAGTAAGTTCTTGGAGTTCATTCGGTGTAAATTCGCAGACATGATTTCCAAAAGTGTTCGCAAGTTTTTTATTTCTCTCCACGTTGAGTTTGACCTCTTCCCAAGAAGGCTCATTGCAATCGATATAACGGCCGTTAGGTGTTGTTAGGCAAAGGATGCCTCCAAGCTTTAGGTTTTCACAAAGGAGCTTGAGGACTTTGTCCGGGGCGGCCATATGCTCAATGGCCTCTCCAAAAAAAATCGCATCGTATTTCTCTTTTGAAGAATGGGAAGAGGCATCTGCGGTAATAAATCTCAAGTTTTTAGAATCGGTTTTTAACTTGATGTAGTCAAAGAACTTAGCTTCGTTTTCCACGAGATCGACCCTATATCCCTGTTCCGCCAAGTTGATGCCGAGATTGGCCGTACCGCAAGCAAAGTCTCCGACCAAAATGTTGTGGCCCGGAGAGCTATTGGTATGTTTTTTGATGAGTTCGGCACATAAATCGAAACGATGGGTCGTGATAAATTTTTGGTTGGCCCCCCATCTTTGACTGAAATAGCCAAGGGAGTCGGCCTGCCTCAAGGAGGCGATAAAAGGATCGGAAGAGGTTTCTTCAACGCTTGGAAGTCTCATTTCCTAGCACTTTATTGGGGGGCAGTTATTTGTTGAAGGTCGGTTACAAAGACGGGACATCTCGGGGGAGTTCCTTTTACGTTCAGTGAAACGGGACGACTCTAGCAAAGGAGGGGGAGAGGTGTCAAGGGGCCTAGGAACACGACACGCACCTCAGATTTTGTTGACTCACTTATAGAATGCCTTCAATCTGATGAGGCCCTTAATTGTTAAACGGAAGCCGCCTTCCGAAACGAAAGCCTAGAGATTCATTTTCGTCGCTATCAAAGTCTTCGATGATTTTTTTCATGTCTTGTTCCGTCAGGTCGTAAATTCTAAAGACTTTAATAAATTCGGAACGCACGTTGGAAAGTCGAACCTTGGTTTGATCCCGGTTGACGGTCTTGAGGGTTTTAACGAATTGACCTATGCCACTTGCACCGACAAAATCCACATTTTGCATATTGATGGTGACGCTGGCACTGGGGTTTTTGGAAAGAAGGCTTTGGATTTCATTTCGCAGAGGTGCCGCATTTTCGTAGGACATATCCCCTTTCATTCGGACGATGATATTGCCAAAAGCGTCTCGGTCGATTTCCACTTTCATGGACATGAGGCCTCCTTCTAGGGCATAAAGTAGGGTGTAGAAAATAGTCGCACTTTCAGCTTAACATGGTGTACCCTGAAATGACACGATGGGCAAAATAATCCTTCTCAACACGGCAATCGGAAATCCGGAGGATCTTTCTTCCAAGGCCAGGCATTGCCTGGAGACGGGATGCCGGTTTGCGGTGGAGGATACGAGAAAATTTAAGGGGCTTTTGGCCCGTTTGGGGATATCCCCCAAGGGCAAAAAAATCCTCTCCTTTCACGATCATTCCCCCAAGAATCGGGCACAGAACATTTTGGCCCAATTGGAAGAAGGCGATGTGTATGTGGCCAGCGATGCGGGAAGTCCCGTCATCGCAGACCCCGCTTTTCCCTTGATTCGACTGGCCTTGGAGCAAAACCTCGAGGTGGACTCGGTTTCCGGGGTCTCCAGCGTCCTCTATGCCCTGGAGGTTTCGGGCCTTCCCCCCTATCCTTTCACCTTTTGGGGGTTTCTTCCCAGAAGGGACTCGAAAAGGGCCTCTCTCATGGAAAACTTGGCCCATGGAACCCATATTTTTTTTGAGGCCGGGCGCAGGATTTGCGACTCCGTAGGAGAGTTGGTCGCCCTTTACCCCAATGCCCGGATCGTTTTGGCCAAGGAGCTTTCCAAAACCCACCAGGGGATCGAGCGTTTCGCGGGAAGGGATTGGGAGACGATCAAAGGCCCTTTGGATGTCAGAGGAGAGTTCGTCATTCTCATCCATTTGGAGCGTCGAGGTCAAGGGAAAGGGAAGAGAGGGGCCTTCCCCCCAAAAAGGCCTGACGATGAGCGCTTAAAGGGAGAAAATGGGGAGGAAAAGGACTCGGGACGAGACGTCCGTGACCGGGATCACGCAGATGAGTTGGTTTAAGGATCAAAAAACACCTAAGCTCAAATCCAGCAAAAAGGGGGCCGCCAACACCCCTTCGGGGCTATGGAAAAAGTGTTCCCATTGTTTAGAGATCGTCTTGGCGGCGAAGCTGGAGGAAAACCACGAGGTTTGCCCCTATTGCGATTTTCACTTCCCCCTTTCCCTAAACGGAAGAATCCAATTGATTGTGGACAAGGGAACTTTCAAGGAATACGACAGGGAACTGGGTTCCAAAGACCCCTTGGAATTTAAGGATAAGAAGACCTATCGCCAAAGATTGGAAGAGGCCCGGGAACGCTCCGGCAAGGGAGAGGGAAGTACCGTCGGGACGGCTTTGCTGGGAGGGCAAAAGGCTTCTTTGGCCGTGATGGATTTTTCCTTTATGGGAGGCTCCATGGGGGTGGCCTGTGGAGAGAAAATAACCAGAACCATGGAGCGAGGCCTAAAGGAAAGGATGGGAGTTGTGATCGTAAGCTGTAGTGGAGGGGCCAGGATGCAGGAGGGGATTCTCTCTCTCATGCAAATGGCCAAGACCTCTGCGGCCCGCCTGAAACTCAAAGAAGAGGGCCTGCCCTTTATTTCCATTCTCACAGACCCCACCACCGGGGGCTGTGCAGCGAGCTTTGCCATGCAAGGGGATATCAATATCTCCGAGCCGGGGGCCTTGGTGGGTTTTGCGGGCCCTCGGGTGATCGAACAATCCATTCGCCAAAGCCTTCCCGAGGGATTTCAAAGGTCGGAGTTTCTCAAAGAGCATGGCTTTGTGGATAGGGTTGTCCACCGGCATCGCTTGAAGGATGAAATAGCATTTTTTCTCAAAATCTTCTCTTGAATGGATGGTCGATGACGACTCCCATCTATCCCATACCCCACCCCTTTTTTCCCCACAGAGAGAGAATCGTCTTGGATCGCATCCAAGAGGTGGGAGGCCCGGAACGCTATCGCCCTCGCTTGGAAGGAATCCGCAAGGTCGTGGAAGATTGTCGAAGTTATCTGCCCAAGATCCGAGTGGCCGTGGCCGGAACCAACGGCAAAGGGCAGGTGGCCACGGAGATTTCCCACCACCTCAAGGCCCGGGGCATCTCCCATTCCCTCTTTCTCTCCCCCCACGTTCTCAGCGTGACGGAGCGTTTGAGCTATGACGGAGAAAACATCTCCTATGATATTTTGGAAGAACTTTTGGAGGAAACCCTCCGCCGTTTTGGAAAGATGGGCCCAAGTTTTTACGAACTCCTCTTTTTTGCCTTTATCCAAGGACATGCCCGTCATCCGGTGGATGTGATGGTGACGGAAGTGGGACTGGGAGGTCGATTTGATGCGGTCAATGCAGCAGACCCCACGGTTTCGGCCATCGTCAGCATAGGGCGAGATCATACGGAGATTTTGGGAGAGGATTTGGAGCAAATTCTAACGGAAAAACTGGGAGTGGCCCGTTCGGGAAGACCTCTTTTGACAGCACTGACTCAAAAGTCTTTGCGCCGTTTTTGTGCCGACTATTGCAAAAGGGAAGGGATCGTTCTTCACGATCTTGTTGCCAAAGGCCTCATCGATCCCAAGGAAAGCTATATGGCCCGCAACGCTAGGTTGGCCCGGGAAGTGGTCTTGCAGATCGTTCGCCGTGATATTCCTTTGGCCCCCATTTTCTCCAAGGGAAGAGGAGAGGTGGTTGGAGATTTTACCTTTGTCTCGGCCCATAATACGGATGGACTCAAGGCCTTGGTTCAAGATAGGGACATGGGAGGGTTTAGCGGCATCGTCTTTTCCTTTTCCCATAGAAAGAGAGAGGATATAGAGGAGATGGTGAGAACTTTATCCCTTGGCCCTCTTCCCCTCTATTTCTCCAAAGCGCCCCACTTCAAAAAGGTTCGGGAAAACCTTTGGCCTTTGATTGCAAAAGAAATGGGTGGGCCGTTACCCGGGAAGATGATCGACTCCTTTTATCCTCCACATTATCACCGTGGCAAGGATCGTTTTTTGGTCACCGGCTCTAACTATTTTATTGGAGAATTTCAAAAGGCCCTTTTATCGTGAGGGGACGGGCCGTACTTTTACTTTTTTTGATTTGGCCCACGATCGGTCTTTCGAGAGAGAGACTTTCCATCGCCCCGTCGTCTTTTAGCGACGATCTTTCCATTCTTGCGGATAAGGCCTTTCGGAGGGAAAAGGATGGGGTTTTTAAGGTGATTGGCAATGTCATCATCAACCGGGGAGCAGAGACCCTCTACGGTGAGGTGGGAAAGGTCGATCTCAAGGAGGGCATTATCTATATCGAAGGCAATGTCCGTTTTACATCTCAAAATATATCCATTTATGGATCAAAGTTGATTTACGATACGATTCGCCACTCCCTTGAAGCTTTTAATGCCAGAGTCCTTTCCAAGTCGTTTTCCCTTCATGGAAAATACATCGAACTCAAACCCGATAAAATGCTCAAGGCCCGCAATGTTGAATACACCAATTGTCTGGATTGTCCGGAATCATGGTCTATCTATGGGGCCCATATCAAGATAACATTTGGTGAGTATGTGACCATCAAGGATGCGGTGATGAAAATTTACGGCGTTCCCACCGTTTATCTTCCCTATTTCATTTTTCCTATCAAAAAGGGGAGGGCTTCGGGACTTCTTTTCCCAAAGATCTACCGTTCATCGACGACGAAAGGTTTCACATTTAAGCAGCCTTTCTTTTGGGCCATCGATCGCTCCCGCGATATGACCTTCTCTCCTTCTCTTTTTGGAGAGCGAGGACTTGGAGGGGAATTTGAATATCGATCGGCTTTCGGTCAAGGCAGATGGATGCGTTTGAATAACCTAAGCGTCTTTGATAAGAACTATCGTCCTTTTGGGGCTGATTCTCTCGGAGATAGAAGTCGCTACAGTCGTTATTTTTCCCATTATGAACACAATTTTCGTTGGGGGAATCGGGGAAATCATCACTTGACCGTCAACAAGGCGAGGGACAAAGATATCGTTCGTGATTTTATGGAAGAGACAAAAGACTTTTATTATGGAAATGAACTGGGGACAGAGGGTTTTTTTGAGTGGAAGGGTGATCGGTTTCAGCTTTCTCTGGCCGGTTATTTTATGGATGATCTTATAACTAACGACCCGACCTCTTTTGACGATCGCACCGTTCAAGTTTTGCCGAGAATTTCTTTTGCTACGACTCCTTTTCAACTCTTCAAAACGAAATACTCCTTTTTAAACTCCTTGACTCTGGGCCTTCAAGGAGAAATGACAAATTTCAGGCAAAACCTCTCCACGGATGAACCGGGAACCCCCATTAGAAATGTTCAAAGAGGGCATCTCCTCCCTTCTATTGATCTTGTTCTCGGATCGTGGGGGCCTGTCAAACTGAGATCCTATTTGGATTGGGATCATCAATTTTATCGATTGCCCGAAGTCGTCAAAACCTTCCGGGTTTCCAAAGAGGATCGATTTGAAAAATGGGCCTTTTTGGCCAAACATGAACTCTCTTTTGAACTCGATCGTATTTACGGTTTGGCCTATCAAGTGACCGTTCCGGAATCGAGAATCAAATGGCTTAAAGGAGAGGATACAAAAAAAGCTCGAAAAAGCGACCCGGCCATCATCGGTGACCTCCCTCCTTTTGAGGAATCCTTGGTTAAGGATGAAATGACCATCAAAAAAAGAGGGTATCGCCATGTCCAGGAATGGAAATTATCCCATTATCAATTTTTGGATTCGGGGTATTCCGGAAATTTGGCGTTCAAGGAGCAATTGGAAAATAGGACGGTTTTTTTTGATATCATCGATAGCTTTAGGGGAAAGGAGGTTGAAATATCGGCTTCCCAAAGTCAAACAAAACTGCCCCTTGAAAATGTGATCGAACTTCAGTGGAATAATACTCTCATTAGAAAAGCCCCCGTTAGCGGAGAGTATTTTGCCGAGGGAGTCTATCAAAAAAATCTTTTTGATTACAAAAGAATTTTCTATTTTAATATCTCACAAGGACTTAATCTATCGAGAACTCGGGAGAACGGGGAGTTTTCCGGGGAAAGATTGACGAGGCTTGCATTGGATTTAGGTCTTGAACTCGATAGATTAAGTCTAACGGCTAAAGAGTTTTATTTTTATAACGGCAAGCATATTCATGAATTGAGCCTCAATTCTTTAAATCGGTATGTGGACTTCTCCTTGGGGGTTTTTCTCAATTCCGTAGATGAAGAGACGGCTTCAAACAGTGTGAATGTGGGATTAGAATTTAGACCCATGTCGAGTTTAACCTTTAAAAGCCAATATGATTTTGATCTCGATTCCAGAGATGAAAATAATAGGCAAAGTTATGAAGGAATTTATACGCCGACCAATGGCTGTTGGAGGCTTAGGGCAGGTTTTTCGGATGACACCATTGAAACCAAGTATTGGGCCAGTTTTCAGGTTTTGTGGAATAGCAGCTTTAGGGGATTCTTTTGATGAAGGCCCTTCTCATCGATTTTGAAGATAGTTTTACCCACAATGTGGCCCACTATCTTTATGCCTACGGAATATCCTATAGATCCGTTCATTGGCGAGATTATGAGGAAAATCATTCATGGGATTTGGTCATCTTGGGCCCGGGGCCTGGAAGTGCTTTGGATTATAGAGAGTTTTTGGAAAAAATAGCACCGAGTCTTGAGGGTCATTCTCATGAATCTTCTCCTTTTTATTTTGGTATTTGCTTGGGCCATCAACTCCTTGGACTTTGGGCCGATCTTGAACTCTATAGGAGTAGGCCTCTTCACGGCCAAAGGGTGGAATCCTCTATTCCCAGGTGGAACTGCTTTCCCAAAAAAGCGTGGGGTAAGAGGGTTTTTGTTCAACGATATAACTCTTGGTCACTTCGAGGCCGGCCCTCGGATTCTGAGATGTCTCTATCCGAAGATGCCATGTTTTTGCGTGGACGGCATTTTTTGTCCTATCAATTTCATCCCGAATCCATAGGAACATCTTGCCCTCGCCTCTTTTTTGAGAGTGTTTTCAAACTTGCCTATAATAAGAAGTCATGAGTGAAGTGGGCCTTCGTGTCTTGGGTATTTATGACAGACAGATTTTTGAACTATGTGAGAATTTGGGCATCCTTCAATTCGGTCACGATTTTCGTCCAAAGAGTTTGAATTTTTTTCAGGGATACCGATTTATTTCCATGCTCAATGCCGCAAACGATCCCCGTTATAGATATGGCCTTCATTATGCCGATGAGATGGATTTTGCCATTCAAAAAATGCTTTTTGATATCGAAAGAGAAACCGATGTCCAAAGAAAGCAACTCCATCTTCTTTTTTCAGACGATCGAGGGAGGAGCTACTACGGTCAATTCGGCCTACCCTTTGCCTGGTACTTCAAGAGCTTAAAATCTTTCAAGGCCTTGATAGGTGATCCTCTCCTCACTGAGGTGATCTTGGATTATTCAGAGATTGAGTTCCTTCATGGACAAGGGAAGGCCGTAAGCGTTCTCAAAGAGATTCGACAGATATGTTCGGATAGAACCGATTTCCACATCTCTTTAACCGTTCCCTGGGTTCCAAATCTTTTGTCTTCCCTTTTTGATTTTTTTCATTTCGATCTCTATCTTCCCTCCATATCCCCCTATGTGGAAAAATCCTATCGTCTCATCGATGGAGCAAAATTGGCCCAAAATATCGACTCTCTTCGAAGTTTGTTACCGGGGGCGAGAGGCATCGAGTTTTATTGAGGGTAACTGCTCACCCCCCGGCAATCTTGGCAGTCGACTGCCTCGTCGCTTCCCTGCGACGTGCAGGAAGCACGCCTCAGTCGCTCCTCGTTGCCTCCTACCAATCTTATCCGGGTGGAGAACAGTTACCTTGCCTTCGTTGGAATTTTTGCTATAGGTGCGAGCCGTTGCGATATGCTTTTCTTTTGAGTTCCAGAGCTTGAAAGAGGGTGAAAACTCCCATGATAAAAAATAAACTCCACCTATCGATAAGAGAACTATGAAAAAGACCGGAGATCAAAAACCCTATAAAAAAGGGAAGAAAAAGGGTGCGCATTTCCTTTGTGGATTTAAAAATTTCGATGAGCCAAAAAAGGAGAAAACCGAAAAAGGCCAAAAAGGCCATGAGCCCACTTCCCGCTAAAATTTCAAGGTAGTTATTATGGGCACTTCCTCTTTGATCTCTATCGAATAGAATATTGTATTTTTTTTTCAAATCGACACTGTATTTATCAAAATTTTGAAATCCTAGGCCGAAAAAAGGGTTTTCTTTGAAGCCATAATAAGCGGCGCGATAGAAAGAAATTCGCCCTTCGTAGGAACTCCCTTTTGAAGCGAGGAGTCTATTTTGAATAGACCCTTTGGGAATGTAATTCAAAAAGGACAAAAGCATGACCATGGCCATGGCAAGGGCCGCACAAGAGAGTCCGTAAAATCTCATGGGGGCCGCCTTGTTGCGAAAGGTTGCAAAAAGCCATGGTAAGGCCAAAAGAAAACCTAAGAAGGCCCCGCGGGCAAAGGATAAATAAAGACCTATAAAGGAGAGGAGTGAGGATAAGAGCAATATATTTTTCCCCACAATATCTCGAAGTTTTTGGGCATTGACGAGAAGACCCAGCAAAAAGAGGGAGAGAAGACCTGCGCCATAGCCGTAGGTCATCGTTGAGCTATACATTCCACAGGTTCTTGGAAAATCGTCGGTAAGATCGAAGCAACTTCCTTGGGCCTTGAGGGGATTATACCCGACGAAAAAGGTCAGGATGGCGACGATATTGGCAAAGGCCGTACTGACCAAGAAGAGATAGAGCAAAACCTTCTTTTTTCTTTGGGAAAAAGAGTTGGATTTTAATAGGTGATAGGATGGCGCAATGGCCAAAACCCCAATAAAAAAATATCGAATTTTAGAGACCCCACCCCAATCCCCACTATCGATCCGATTCACGACGGACGAAATAAAGGCCAGGACCGAAAAGGCGGCCAAACACCAAACGCTTTTGGGAATGGTGGAGCCCTTTGTCCTTATCCAGATAAAGGTATAATAAAGACCGGGTATAATGATCAGGTATTGAAAGAGTAAAACCAAAGGGATCTCAAGAAAAAAGAATGAGCCTAATGAACACCAGGCCAGGTAGGTGAACCAAAGAAGCCAATACTCCTTTGTTTTGATAGGGGCCATGCCTTTTTCATCTTGTATTTTGTTATCCGTTCGATGGTGAGAGGGTGAATCAAGGGAAATAGCGACACTCATGCCTATAATGGTACTTTTGATTTAATTTATCTTCAAGAACTGAAAATCATTAGATCGTTATTTTTCGATGTGATGTAGGTTTAACGATGTAGGTATTATGAGCTATGATTTTGAAAAGAAGAGGACTTTCTCAGTTCCTTAAGCTTCGCATATCTCAAAAAGATATCGAAGGAACTGATAACACAGATGATAAACCCTTCCATTCCATCGAGAAAACCCCTTTTGCGTAGATAGGCCTTAACGAAATACCGGAAAGGACGGAAGAAGAGGTGATGGATGATGTAAATTTTCTTGCCGCAATCGAAGTCCTCTTGGGCCGCAAGAGTGGTGTAATGATCGATTTTTTGGACGTGTTCCGAAATAGAGGAAAAGCTGTAGTGGAGAAGATCTCCCGGAATATGCTTGATATGGGCCCCCTTATCCGTTTGGATGAACTCGTGAAGGGAAGCCTTTTCATGGCGGCAACCCCATCTTGCTTTTTGTCTATCAAAAAGGCGTATTTTGGCATCGGGATACCAATTGGAGTGGTAGATCCATTTTTTTCCATAGCGGGTGAGGCGATTGAATCTATAGGCATCCGCTTGCCAATTTTGTTTGACTCCTCTGATTTCCTTTCGGAGGGGCCCACTCAAGGCTTCATCCGCATCCAATGAGAGGATATAATTATATTTGGCCAAAGAGGTAGCATGATTTTTTTGCTCTTTGTGGCCCGAAAAAGGGTGTTCGACAAATCGAACCCCCAAGCGGGAACAGATGCTCTTGGTGGCATCCGTAGAGAAGGAGTCGAGGACTAGAATTTCATCGGCCAAATCTTCAAGGGACTCAACGCATCGTTTGATATTCTTTTCTTCATTGAAAGTGATGATGACGGCGGAAAGGTTGATTTTCACGACTCGAACCCAAAGTAATAATTGGTCAGGGCGTGCATGGGTTTTTTGTTCTCCATCACTTTTTCTGAAAGTTTGGAAAGAGAGAAGCGTTCGTTTTCTCCGGGAATTTTGGCAAAGGGCCCTCGGGGCTCAAGGGAAGAGAGGTATTGCCACATAGGCCCCCCGATTTGCGATGTCTTTTTTACACCATCTTTTCTTGGCCAAAGGCCCTACGACTTTATTCATCATACAAAAGAGATTATACTCTACCGTTTGAAATTTCTAGTGAAGCTCCGATAAGGCATTGCTGGGGAGCAGCGATTTCCATGGGTCCCCTTAGAGATTTTTGACCCCCCGTTGGCCTATTGAAGTGCGATTTGATAAGGTGCTGTCTTCAAAGAGAAATTGATCGAGAGGCCTTGATTGAATTCCCATTCTCCCATTTTCCCGGAAAGTTACGATCAAAAGGTTTTTTTGGTGGCCGGTGCGGCCGGCTTCGTCCCCGGTTCCGTCAGCGAGTTCTATCTTCAAAAAGGGGGCCGGGTTATCGGTCTCGACAATTTTGTGACGGGACAGCGGGCCAATATCGAGCGCTTGAAAAAATACCCCAAATTTAGCTTTATAGAATGTGATATCGGTTTAGGGATACCCGATTTGAGGGAACAAAAGATCGATTATATTTTAAATCTGGCTTCTCCCGCATCCCCGGTGGATTTTTATAAGATACCCTTGGAGATCATGCGGGTCAATTCTCAAGGGACGACTCATCTTCTCTCACTGGCCCGTGAATCGGGGGCCAGGTTTTTGGAGGCCTCGACCAGTGAGGTTTACGGCGATCCGGAAATCCATCCCCAAAAGGAGACCTATCTCGGACGTGTCAATTCCCTGGGGCCGAGGGGATGTTACGATGAATCCAAGCGGTTTGCGGAGGCCTTGACCATGAGCTTTCACCGGCATTTTGGAGTGGAAACTCGAATCGTTCGCATATTCAATACCTACGGTCCCGGCATGAGGGCCGATGACGGTCGGGTGATTCCCAATTTTGTAAGTCAGGCCTTGACCGGGGCCGATTTGACGGTTTACGGGGATGGACGGCAGACTCGGTCTTTTTGCTTTGTAAGCGATCTCGTGGAAGGTATCCACAATGTTTTATTTTCCGGCGATCCCATGCCTTTTAATGTGGGAAATCCCGATGAATACACCATTATGGATTGCGCTCGTTTTGTGATAGAGGCCTTGGGTAGCTCCTCTAGGATCGTCCACCGAGAACTTCCCGAAGATGATCCCCAAAGAAGAAGGCCCGATTTGACAAGGCTTGAAAAGCTCTGTGACTTTAGGCCCAAAGTGGGTCTTCGAGAGGGAATTGAGAGGACGGCCCGGTATTTTAAGGATCTCTCCTAAAACCGATTTTGTGATGAAAGGGAAAAAGAGCGGCGGTAGGGCGCGATGAAGATTTTTGGCCTGACCATTCTTAGAAACGCTATCAAATATGATTATAGTTTTCGGGAATCCCTTCTTTCCCTGGGGGGACTGGTTCAAAAAATTTATCTAGGCTTAGGGGACAGCGAGGACGAAACGCCGGGCGAGATCAAAAAGATACCCGTTCCCATGGAGGTCATCGACTCCCCTTGGGACCCTCAAATGATGGGGAAGGGGGGAATCATCCTTTCCGTTCAAACCAATATCGTTTTGAATCACTTGCGACAGATCCATGAGCGCGAAGAGAACTCTTGGGGGTTTTATCTTCAGGCTGATGAGGTCATTCACGAAGAGGATTATGACCTTATCAAAAAAGATCTTCAATATGCCGAGGAGAATGATTACGATGCCGTTAGCTTTCGCTATCTTCACTTTTGGCAGACTCACCATCATATCGGTGTCGGTAAAAGGTGGTATCCAAGTGAAATTCGTGCCATTAAATTGGCCACCCCTATCGAGTCTTGGGGAGATGCCCAAAGTTTTAGAAACGTCAAAAAGATCTTTCGATCCGAGGCCAAAATCTTTCATTACGGTCATGTGAGAAATAGGGATCGATACGAAATCAAAAAATATGATATGCACAAACTCTATCACCCTACATCGGATCAAGTGAAACTCATCGTCAAAAAATCAAAGAGAAAGGATGCTCGGGCCCAGGTCTTGAGTTACTTTGGCACCCATCCTGAGGTCATGAAGGAGAGGGTTTTTTCCATGGGAGATACTTGGGAGCTTGAGGAGCGAGATGAGATTTGGATCGTAGGTCGTGCGGAGGATTATTCCCCTTCATTTATCGAAAGCGTTAAGGCCAAAAGAATATATTGGCTTCGGTCAATCCAAAAACTTGCGTGGAAGGAGCGATCCCGGGCCGTCATCACCGATCCCTCTTTTATGGAAAGGATTCTCTATAGAACTTGGGTTCCCAAAAAGGCCCGTTCAAAATTGGCCCTCCCTTGGAATAGAGAGTTTTTATTAACCCTTCAGCTCAGTGAACGGGGGATCGGCCTTGGAAAATGTAGGGAATAAAAGGCTTAGACCCATTGTCTTTTTTTTGATCAAGATCGCAATCGCTTTTGGGATCGTCTCTTGGATCATAGGAAAAGGGAAATTGGACTTTGGGCTTTTTGCACAGTTTTTCCAAGATCGAGCGGGAGATTGGATCATCGCCCTCATCCTTTTGGCCGTCGTGGTCTTTTTGTGTTCCTATCGTTGGAAAACCATTTTGGATATCAAGGCCGAGGTTCCTTATGGGCGAGTGGTGGGAAACGTTTGGATCGGTCTTTTGTTCAGCCCCCTTCTTCCGGGGATGGTTTCGGGGGATGTGGTTCGCATCGCCTACGGGAGGACTTTGGATAAAAAACTTTCTTTCGATTATCTTATCTCTTCGGTTCTTATGGATCGAATCTTTGGTCTTATGGGTTTGGCCCTGATTTCCGGGATCGTTTCCCTGACCCTTGGGGATCGCTGGGAAGGTCTTTCTTGGGGAATAAAGCAGTTGATCCTTTTCAATATCTCAATCCTCACCCTCTTTTTGGTTTTTGTGTTTTTATTTTTGTCCAAGAAAAAAGGACAGGAATGTGTAGGGAACAAATTGGGGATGATTCCGTTTATAGGGGCCTTTACGGCCAAGGTCTTCGCCCAGTTTTGTATGATCGGAAAAAGGAGAAGGGTTGTCTTCTCTTGTCTTTTTGTGAGTGTCATCGCCCAAAGCATCGAAATTTTTGTCTTTTGGTTTTTATCCCATTCCAATATAGCAGGGAGACCGGAGCTTTTGGACGTGGCGATCCTTTTTCCCGTCGGCATGATCGCCGTCTCCATCCCCATTACCCCCTTGGGATTTGGAGTGGGGCATCTCGTTTTCTATGAACTCTTCGCCCTCTATGGGATTCGGGAAGGGGCCAATTATTTCAATGCCTTTATTTTGACCCATCTCGTAAACGGCTTTTGGGGGCTTTTCCCCTACCTCTTTGGTCGTTCCAAGGTATTGGGTCGGCGGCGGTTTTAGGAGTGTCTTTTCAATACGTTAAAGAGACTGACCGATTCCCTTTCCAATCCGGAACGGCCTCGATATAATGCGAAGCATGAGATTCATCGATGAAGTGGATATCCAAGTCCGTTCCGGCAAGGGAGGGGATGGATGCGTGAGCTTTCGCCGGGAAAAATTCATTCCCAAAGGAGGCCCCGACGGGGGACACGGGGGACAAGGGGGCCATGTTCTTATTCGCTCCGACGGAGGCATCAATACCTTGGCCCACTACCGAGGGGCCAAACATTTTAAGGCCCAGGACGGAGACTCCGGCAGTGGAAGGGAAAAAAACGGTCGGGCGGGCCGGGATATGGTTCTCAAGGTTCCCGTGGGCACCCTTATCCGAACCCTCGAGGGCCGTCAGATCATCGCCGATCTTAGAGAGGAGGAGCAAGAGGTTCTCATCGTTCGGGGAGGCCGAGGGGGGCTTGGCAATTCCCATTTTAAGACCTCTACCAATCGCTCCCCCCGGTATGCCCAAAAGGGTGGGGAGGGAGTGGAGTTGAATCTCCGCATGGAACTCAAGCTCTTGGCTGATTTGGCCTTGGTGGGGATGCCCAATGCGGGCAAATCCACCCTGATTTCCACCGTCAGTGGGGCCAGGCCCAAAGTGGCCGACTATCCTTTCACCACTTTGGCCCCTCAACTGGGAGTGGTGGAGATAGGGGAAAAGTCTTTGGTTTTGGCCGATATTCCGGGTCTTGTGGAGAGGGCCCACCGGGGGAAAGGACTTGGGATCCATTTTCTAAAGCATATCGAGAGGGCCAAGGCCTTGGTTCATTTGGTTGATCTTTCGCAATGTTTGGAGGAGTATGAGGCCTTTGAACGCTATGTGACCGTTCGCCGGGAGCTTTCATGCTATAGCTCCTCTCTTGAAGAAAAGAGAGAACTCATTTGTTTGACAAAAGTCGATGCGGTTTCAGAGGAAACGGTGGAGAAATACCGATGCTTTTTTACCCGGCAACTCAAGAAAAATGTTCTGCCCATATCGGCCGTTTCCGGCACCAATATCCGGCGGCTCAAAAACTTGATGCTTCAAATGCTATGAAGTGATGGGACAGTTGGAAAAGACCATGACGAAAACTTATATGGAAAAAGGCTTTGATCGCATCGTCTGCGATAAAGAACTGATATTTCCCAAGAATACGGCCTTGGCGGCCACTTGGATTTTGGCCGCCTTTAAGGGAATCAACTTGAAGATCTTTGATATGAGGGAGAGTTCGTCCCTGGCCGACTACTACGTTCTTGGAAGTGCCCAAAACGTGACCACGGCCCGCTCTATGGCAGAAGGGCTTGAGTCTCATCTCAAACGGCATCGCTATTCGGCCAGGTCCATAGAGGGCCTGGAAAGCGCCCAATGGATCCTATTGGATTTTGGCGATATGATCATCCATATTTTTCAAGAGAGCGTGAGGGATATCTTTGATCTCGATGAGCTTTGGAAAGAATACCCATCGGTACCCATTCCTCAAGAGTATTACTTTTCAAGACCCGAAGGGAGCGAAGAGGAAGAGGCCCACAAGGTGGAAGAAGGGGAGACGACGGAACCCTATTTCTAAAAAGGAGAAATGTTTATGTTTGGCTTAGGTATGGGAGAAATGGCCGTTATCGCCATTCTCATTTTGGTGGTTTTTGGGGGTAAGAAATTGCCTCAACTCGGGGCGGGTCTTGCCAAAGGGATACAAAACTTTAAAAAGGGGTTAAAGGAAGTGGATCATTGCGATCACCCCCAAGAGGATTCGGGAGAGGGGCGAGGAGATTCATCCCTGCAAGATAAGGGACAATGAGTTCTCTTCGCTCTCTTGGAGATAGGGTTTTATTGGTCATTCTCGATGGTGTGGGAATCGGCCCAAATACTTGCAAGAATGCCGTTGAGAATGCTTCGACTCCAAGGTTGGATCATCTTTTTGAAACCTATCCCTTTACGACTTTGGAGAGCGGCGGAAGGTCTGTCGGCCTTCCCGACGGAGTGAGCGGAAATAGCGAAGTCGGGCATATGAATTTGGGGGCCGGAAGGCCCATTCGCCAAGATTTGGTTCGCATTAACGAGGCCATCGAAAAGAAAACCTTAAAGGATCGTTCCGGCTGGAAAGAGCTTCTTTCCTATGCCCGTTCCCATGGAGGACGCCTCCATCTCATGGGCCTTGTCAGCGATGGAGGTGTTCACTCCCATATCGATCATTTAAAAGAGCTACTCCGAATGATTTCGGCCGAAGAGATATCCCTTTATCTCCATGCTTTTATGGATGGAAGAGACACCGGGCAACGGGACGGCCCTCGTTATATTCAAGATATTCTAGGTCTCGATCTTTGTACGTTGGCCAGTATGCAGGGGCGGTCTTTTGCCATGGATAGGGATTGCCGTTGGGAGAAGATCGAAACGGCTTATAAAACCATGACGGGCCAAGGCTCCCTTTGCCCTCTTGGGCCTTTGGACTATCTTGAGTCCCAATACGAACAAGGTCTTTATGACGAATTTGTGGAACCGACTTTATTTCATCAAGAGGGGGCCGTCGCCCAAGGGGATGCGGTCTTTTTCATCAACTTTAGGCCGGATCGGGCGCGCCAGATAACCCTGGCCTTTTGCGATCCGGGTTTTTGTGAGTTTCCAAGGAGTACGACACCGGGGTATTTTCTCTGCATGGCCCCTTATGTGGATGAAGAGGTCGAACTTCCCGTTCTTTTTGAAAGGGAAAAGGTCTCTCAAACCCTTTGTGAGCATCTTTCGTTCCTTGGTCTTCGCCAATTTAAAATTGCCGAGACGGAAAAATACGCCCATGTGACCTATTTTTTAAACGGAGGAGAAAAAACTCCTTTTGCCCGTGAGGATAGGGTTCTCGTTCCCTCTCCAAGGGATGTGGCCACCTACGATCTCAAACCCGAGATGAGTGCCGAGGAGGTAACGGATCGTCTCCTTTCGGCCCTGGGGGAGGAGAAAGAGGGAGGGTATCGGTTTTTATGCGCCAATTATGCCAATGGGGATATGGTGGGGCATACGGGAAATTATGAAGCGGCGGTCAAGGCCATGGAATATGTGGATCATTGTGTGGGAAGGCTTATGGACAGGTGCCTGGAAGAGGGAATCGTTCTTATGGTGACGGCCGATCACGGAAACTGTGATCAAATGACCTATGAGGATGGTCGCCCCCATACCTCCCATTCAAAGGCCCCCGTTCCCTTTGTCATCTGTCACCCGGCCCTTCGGTCGGCTAAACTTGAGGTGGCAGGCCCTCATCTATCCCTTCAAGATGTCGCCCCGACCGTTCTCTCTTGTCTTGGAATAGACAACCCCAAGGCCTTTGTCGGACGACCCATCTTTTATTGAGATTGGTATTTCTTGGTCATACTTTCAAAGTATTCTTTGCAGGTATCGAGATTTTCTCCCGTGGTGAGTGACATCTCCTCGCAGATCAAGATTTTTAAGCGTTCGAGAAATTGGATATAGCGTTTGTCCTCTCTTTTGCTGATTTTGATATCGTGATAGACGCAGAAAAAGGCGTGGATCATCTCTGTAAAGCCCCGTTCTTTGATTCGCATCTCATAAGATTTCATTTTTTTGTTGGAGTTATTTGTGATTTCTTCCGGAATAAGCTCCAACTCTTGAACGATCTTTTTTAATTCGTCAAATGTCTTAATCGTCGTCAAGGGCCTCATTCCGAGCTCTCGTGCATTTTTAACGGGAGCAAATGTTTTATGAATGGTTTTATTATAGGCATGAGAGAGGACATAGTACTTATCGAGACTTCCCATAAGAGATAATGTTTCAATATGTTCTATTCTATAGAGCCCTTTAAGGGAGTAGCTTATATGGTTGCCGATGGAAAACTCTTCTTTTGCATTGCTTTTCTTCTTTTTTACGATCAGATCCATGATGACCCTTTTTAATTCACGCTCTAAAAGGGTTATCGGAATTTATAAAAAAATATTGAGATTACTTTTAGGAAAATGATTTTTTGATAAAACTTAATACTTTAGAAGTACTCGGATTTTTTTAACTCTGAACTCGGATATTGGAGATATTTTTTATAAGGCTATTTAGGGAAATAATGGGAAAAGAATGACCATTATTGGCTTCGATGTCTATAATCTTTAAGTTTTCTTGATGATGGGATAGGCAGCGAATATATTCCGAATCTAGCTTTTTTGTGCATAAAAGCCCGCTTACGGAAATACTCCCGGAACAGACACAATCATCCAACCTTCTTATGGGAATGACCTCGGCCAAAGACCAAAAGAGAATGAGAAAGGGCAATTCAAAATCGCCAACATCCATTTGAGACCCATGCCTTTTATCTATATCCATACATAGAACGTATCTCCTGGGGGGAAGCTTCATTTTTGTGGATTTTGTCAAAAAGAGGAGCTTTTCTTTAAGAATTTTTGATTTTAGGCCGTGAGAGTAAACCTCAAGAGAGGGCATCCCCTTGGTATAGTAGCCAAAAAGATCCATGAGTCTTGGGCCCTGGGGTGATGAAAAAAAGGTCTTTAATCGAAGCTCCATGTGGGTGGATGGTGCAATATCCGAGCAAAGGGGTTTTGAATAAGTAGCTGATTTATTTGGCCCACGAAAAGGTTGAGTAAAAATTTTGGTTTGGGGATGGGTCTTGTCTCTAATTGATCGTTTGGGCCGTATGCCCTTCCATATCGATCTGGGCCCCGGGATAGACGATGATGGATTCCGCATGGATTTCACCGAAGACCCGGGCCCCCGGAAAGATGATCACCCGACCGGAAGATCGGCAGACCCCCTTAAATATTCCATGGATTTCCAATTCGTGGCAATGGAGATCACCGGATACGGAGCCACGTCTTTCGATAATGAGCTTGCTTTCGGGAGACATTTGAAGTTTGCCCTCGTGGGCCGCATAAAAGCGAACGTGTCCACTGTAATAGATATCGCCCGTTAAGCGAGAGTCGGCCCCTACGATGGAGAAGTTTTTTTCCTTTAAGTCAAAAATCGTCGTCGTCATAGTGATAAAACCTTCATAAGGCCTTTGGGCCGATGCTTTGCCGATAGAGGAGATCCCCTATATAGGAAAAGATAAAAACTTTAAAGGTGACTTGAGAGCCTTTTTTGAGCGGCGTCTTAAAGAAACCCTCCACTTTTCTAAACTTAGAAATGGTAAATGTTTCCCCTTGTTTGAAAGAGATCATGGCCTTATCCATAGAGAGAGGAGAGGGAGGATAGATGGAGATTTGGGAGCCGTGGGCCATGACGATAAAGATATGGCCCGAAAGTTTCATACCGTCTTGTTTGGTATTGATGATATTAAAATGAACGGAAATCTTATCGGGGTCAAATTGAATATCGAGTTTTTCTAGGGTTAGCCATTTTTTTTCTATGATATTTCGAAACCCTGTGGGCAAGTAGAAGAGGGGAAGGATAGAGTCTTTTTTGATCGGTATGGGGCGAACCTCTTGCAGGTATTGTTCGTAGGATTGTTTCATCTGTTCGGCGAGGATCGCAGCACTTGGCCCTTGAGCGGGAGAGGAAGGGGGCACTAGGGAGGTCTTGTGGGCCTGGGTCTTCTCTTTTTTGAGATGGGCCAATAGGGAGAGGGTCGAAAGAAGGCCTAGAAAGAGGAGGGCGGAGATGGTTAAAAGAATGAATTTGAGGGCCCTTTTATTGAACTCAAAG
>JAPONP010000123.1 GCA_026713835.1 Bacteriovoracales bacterium | reverse complement strand
TCAATCAAGTGCTTCAAAAATTTCTAAGGGATCAAAGGGTGTTCGTGGAAACCTGCACCCAATATCTTCTCCTGGACGATTCCGTCTATGAAGGGGAAGACTTTGAGGGGGCCAAATACGTCATGTCCCCTCCCATTCGTAAAAAGGATGACCAAAAGGCCCTGTGGCACGGGCTTCAATGCGGCCACGTCCACACCGTGGCCACGGATCATTGCCCCTTCAATTTTTGCGGCCAAAAGGATATGGGCAAAAACGATTTTTCCAAAATCCCCAACGGGGCCGCGGGCATAGGCCATCGCATGGAACTCATCTATTCCGAAGGAGTTCGCAAGGGAAGGCTCACCATGAATCGATTCGTAGAGGTCATGTGCACCAATCCCGCAGCAATCTTTGGCCTTCACACCAAGGGGAGCCTGGGCATCGGAAAGGATGCGGATATCGTGATCTTCGATCCCGAACAAAAGCATACCATCAGTGCCAAGACCCACCACCACAACGTGGATAGCTCCATCTTTGAAGGTATGGAGGTGACGGGAAAGGTGAGAACGGTTTTGGCCGGTGGTAAGGTGGTGGTTCGGGAGGGCAAGGCCGATCAAGTGGAGCGAGGACAGGGGCAGTTTATCCGGCGAAGGCCCTTTAATTTCGCTCTATAGTTTGCCTTATATAAGGAGGACGGGAATGGGCAATCAAGTCAAGTGCGGAATCATTCAGTTGGCCAATCGGGTGGAGACCTCTCGCCCCTGCGAAGAGCATCGCATGGGCATGATAGAGGCCCATCTTCCCTATATCCAAAAGGCCCACGAACAAGGGGTCAAGATTTTATGTTTTCAAGAGATCTTCACCGGGCCCTATTTTTGCCCCTCCCAAGACACCAAGTGGTACGGGTTGGCCGAGGCCATTCCCGAAGGCCCTACGACGGTCAAGATGCAGGAGTTGGCCAAAAAGTATTCCATGGTGATGGTCGTTCCCATCTACGAAGAAGAGATGACGGGGGTCTATTACAACACGGCTGCGGTGATTGATGCGGACGGAACCTACCTTGGAAAATACCGCAAAAACCATATCCCTCAGGTGGCAGGCTTTTGGGAAAAGTTTTTCTTTAAACCCGGTAACACGGGCTACCCCACTTTCAAAACCCGGTATGCGACGGTGGGTGTCTATATCTGCTACGATCGGCATTTTCCCGACGGGGCCCGGTGCTTGGGTTTGAACGGGGCCGAGATCGTCTTCAATCCCTCGGCCACGGTGGCCGGCCTTTCCGAATACCTTTGGAAAATCGAACAACCGGCCCACGCTGTGGCCAACGGCTACTACATCGCCGCCATCAACCGAGTGGGAAGGGAGGCCCCTTGGAATATCGGCGAATTTTACGGCCAATCCTATTTTTGCAATCCCAGGGGCCAGATCATCGCCGAAGGTTCAAGGGATCAAGACGAATTGGTGACTGCCGTGATCGATTTGGAGATGATTAAAGAGGTTCGAGACACCTGGCAATTCTATCGGGACAGGCGACCCGAGACCTATGGGGCCCTGACGGATCTGGGCCAGGGGTAGCGGGGGAAGGCCCGCGGACGAGTTCTACGGACATGAAAAAACGAGAACAGATACTTCGCCAACGGGAAAGGCATCTCTATCCCACAAAGATTCCCTATTACAGAGAACCCCTCCATCTTATCAAGGCCCTGGACTTTTATGTCTGGGACGAAGAGGGGGTCCGTTATCTGGACGCCATCGGAGGAATCGTCTCCATTTCCGCAGGGCATAACCATCCTCGAATCAAAGAGAAGATACTCAAGATGCTCGCAAGCGATGCCATCCAACACACGAGCTTTCTCTATCTTTCCGAATACATGGCCGATCTGGCCGAAAAACTGTCCGCTTTGGCCCCGGGCACGTTGACCAAATGTTATTTTACCAACTCGGGAAGCGAGGCCAACGAAATGGCCGTGATGACCGCACGAATGGCCACGGGCCATGAGATGGTGGTTTCCCTTCGCCACGCCTACCACGGAGGAACCGGTGTTCCCCTGGGGCTTTGCGGGCACTCCACTTGGAAATACCCCCACCAACCCCAGGCGAACGTGATCCATGCCCAGGCCCCCTATTGTTACCGTTGCCCCTACGGGGCCAGTCCTCAAACTTGCGAATTGGAATGTGCCGAGGATGTGAGACAGGTGATCGAGACGGCCGGCCCCGGACGTATCGGGGCCTTTATCAAAGAACCCATCATGGGGGTGGGGGGCTTTATCGATGCGGGGCCCGACTACCACCAAAAGGTTTTCCATATCGTCAAAGAATACGGCGGGCTCTACATTAGCGACGAAGTTCAAACCGGTGCGGGAAGGACGGGGAAACACTTTTTCATGTCGGAAACCTTGGGAATCGAACCGGACATCATCACCATGGCCAAAGGTATCGGCAATGGGGCCCCCTTGGGAGCGGTGGTGGCCAAGAGCGAATGGGCCCAGACCCTCGCCGGAAAATCCCATTTCAATACCTTCGGCGGTGACCCCTACCAGGCCATGCAGGCCAGGGAAACCATCGCCATCATCGAAGACGAAGACTTGATCGCAAATGCCGATCACTTGGGAGAGTATCTTTTGGGAGGACTCAAAGAGTTGCAGGGGGATTTTCCCCTTATCGGCGATATCCGAGGGCGCGGTCTTCTCATCGGCCTGGAATTGGTTCAAGACCCCAAGGCCAAAACCCCGGCACCCAAGGAGACTTCCGAACTCATGGAAAGGGCCAAGGACGAGGGCGTTTTGATAGGGAAGGGGGGACTTTACGGCAATGTCATAAGACTGGCCCCGCCTCTATCCATCACCCGGGAAGGCTGTGATGAACTTCTCACGGGTCTAAGGAACGCTTTGATGACACTCAAGGGCCAATCCTTTTGAAAGATCAAGAGCTGGCCAACGAGGATTTGCTTCCCATCCCCAAGGAAAAAAGGGATTGGGGTGCCTCTAGCTACTTTTCCCTTTGGGTGGGGATGGCCGTTTGTATCCCAAGCTATATGATTGCGGCCAGTCTTATAACCGCCGGGATGAGCTTGATCCAGTCCGTGATGTGCGTCTTTTTGGGAAACCTCATCGTCCTCATTCCCATGCTTCTCAATGGAAAGGTGGGGGCCAAATACGGCATCCCCTATCCCATCTATGCCCGGTCCTCCTTTGGCATCTTGGGTTCCAATGTCCCGGCCCTCTTGAGGGCCGTGGTGGCCTGCGGATGGTTTGGGATTCAATCGTGGATTGGGGGCACCGCCGTGATGGCGGTGATCAAAATTCTTTGGCCCGGATTTGAAAACCTCCCCCCCGTTTTGCCGGATTTTATGGGGGTGGAGACGGCCCCATTTTTGTGTTTTTTAATCTTTTGGGCCCTCAACGTTTTCATTATCATGAAGGGGATTCGATACATCAAATGGCTGGAGCAGGCGTCGGCGCCGATCCTTCTTTTGGGAGGGCTGGCCCTTTTGGCCTGGGCCGTTCTCGAAACCTCTGCCCGAGTGGGAGGTCTTGGCCAGGCCTTGGCCCTCCTCGTCCATAGTCCCGGAACCTTTGAGACGAGCGCCCAGTTTTGGCGGGCCTTTATCCCGGGGCTTACGGCCATGGTGGGTTTTTGGGCCACCATGAGTTTAAACATCCCGGATTTTACCCGCTACGCCAAAGACCAACGCTCCCAATTTGTGGGGCAGGCCTTGGGCCTTCCCACCACCATGACCCTTTTTGCCTTTATCGGGGTGATCGTCACCAAGGCCAGTGAGATCATCTATGGAAAGGCCCTTTGGAATCCGGTGCACGTCATCGCTCGCTTTGATTCCCCCGCCATTCTCCTCCTCTCCATGCTCATCATCGTCATCGCCACCTTGAGCACCAATATCGCGGCCAATGTGGTGGGGCCCGCCAACGACTTTGCCAATATGCTCCCGAGCAAAATCGATTTTAAACGAGGGGGGCTCCTGACCGCCCTTTTGGGCATCGTCATCATGCCTTGGAAACTCATCGCCGATCCCTCGGGCTATATTTTCACCTGGCTGATCGCCTATAGTTCTCTTTTGGGGCCCATAGGCGGCATCCTCCTGGTGGACTATTTTGTGATCCGCAAACAAACCCTGAATGTCAAAGACCTCTACAAAAGGCAAGGGGAGTATGGGTATTGCAGGGGCATAAACCCCTACGCCCTCTTGGCCTTTGGGCTGGGAGTTCTCCCCAATATCCCGGGCTTTCTTTTCAAAACGGGTCTTTTGGATTCCATCCCCTCCTTCTTTGAAACCCTCTATTCCTATGCCTGGTTCGTGGGACTTCCCACCGCAGGTCTTCTCTACTATGCCTTCATGGCCCGGAGTCGGCCAAGGCTTCAAAAGGCATAAGATAAATTTATTCCCCACTATTATTTTTGTCGTCGGTAAAATGCCGTTTCATATCGGGCAGTAAAAAACTTTGACATTTAGGAACTTTGACAATACTTTTCCGAAAACTAGTTCGGCAACCATGACTTCAAAAAATTGGTGGTAGCAGTGTTTGGGGCTAGGCGAAAAGGAGAATCACTTGTCAACCATCGGTCATATTGGGATTGATTATTTCAGTCAGGAAAATTTATTGCGATCCGGGTGCTTGGATATGCACATGGCAATGGAGGTATCGGAAAAGGCCATGCGGGATTTTGAGCGAGGTAGAGTCATCTTTCCCAATAAGATTGTCCAGATATTTGACGAAGGGGTTCAGACGAGGATTAATTGCCTTGCGGCGACGCTATTGGAAGAGAAAATTTGCGGGGCCAAATGGGTATCGGTATTCCCCCAAAACCGTGGTAAGTATGGGATTCAAAATCTGTGCGCTGTTATCGTTCTTTCGGAAATTGAGCGAGGACGGCCACTTGCATTTTTAGAGGGGACGTTGTGTTCCAATATGCGGGTAGGGGCCATTGCCGGTATTGCGGCAAAACATTTTGCTCGCCCAAACTCGCGAACGATTGGCTTTATCGGAGCAGGGGAGCAGGCCAAGATGCATTTGCTTGCCATTAAGACGGTTATTCCGGCTTTGGAGGTTTGCCGTGTGGCGAGTAAGAACAGTCGTACGGAGCAGCAGTTCATTGACGAGATGGGCCCCTTGCTGCCGGACATCTCTTTTGAGGCCACCGGGGCCAAGGCCCAAAAGGCCATTGAGGGAGCTGATATTATTGTCACTGCTACTAACGCCCAGTTTCCCCTGCTCAAAGCGGACTGGATAGGATCGGGAGTCTTTTATAGTCATATCGGAGGTTGGGAGGATGAATACGATGTGGTGAGAAAATGCGAAAAGATCGTTTGTGACGATTGGGGAAAGGTCAAGCACCGAACTCAAACTCTGAGCCGTATGTATAAGGATGGTTTTTTATCAGATGATGATATTTATGCCAATTTAGTGGATGTGGTCACCGGAAAAAAATTGGGCAGGGAGAATGACGACGAGAATATTTATTTTAACGCCGTCGGTCTTTCTTATCTTGATGTGGCGATTTCCTACGCCATGTATAAGCGGGCCAAAAAGGCCGGGGAGGATCAGTCGTTGAGCTTACAGGATACAACGATCTTTCAGCACGACAACTTGGCCGATTATATAAGTGAAGGGCCTCCAAAGGCTACCAAGGTTGCCTCAAATGAGAATATGTTCACTTTATAATGAATTCTTATCGAATAAAAAATAGGGATGATTACGATAGGCATTACCGGCGAGGCCGTGAAGATGCTAAAAATTTTTGGGCAGAAATTGCTGAAAATTTTGAGTGGATGGAGCGTTGGGAAAAAACTCAATCCGGTAGTCTAACAAACGTTGACGTTAAATGGTTTGAAGGGGCCAAACTCAATATCACCGTCAATTGTCTCGATCGCCACCTGAAGACTCGGGGAGAGAAAACGGCACTTATCCATGAGCCTAGTGATCCCAATGGTGCCGTGGCCCGCTACACTTATCGAGAATTGCACCATTCGGTATGCAAGGCGGCCCATATGCTGCAAGCTATAGGGGTTCAAAAGGGAGATCGGGTTTGCCTCTCTATGGGAATGGTCCCGGAATTGCTCATTACAATGCTGGCTTGCGCTCGTATCGGGGCCATTCACTCCGTGGCCCTTGCAGGTCTTGAGTCCAAGTCCCTAGCGGATCGCATAAGTGATGCGGGCTGTACGGTCTTGGTGACAGGTGATGGGGCCTTTCAGGGAGATAAAATAATTCCCCTGAAAGACATTGCAGATGAGGCCCTTAAAAATTGTCCTTCCGTCAAGAAGGTCATCGTTCATAGGAGGGGCAATTGTCATGTTTCCATGGAGGAGGGGAGAGATTTATGGTGGCACGAGATTTTTGATGGTATGCCTCAGGAATTTGATCCCCGAGGGATGGAGGCAGAGGATCCACTTTTTATCCTCTATACGTCCGGTTCTACGGGACGGCCCAAGGGGATTCTTCACACTTGTGCGGGATATATGGTTTGGACGGCCTATACTTTTGACAATATCTTTCAAATGCAGCGAGATGATATCTATTGGTGCGCCATTGATATTGGATGGATTACGGGACACTCCTATATGGTCTATGGGCCGCTCTTAAATGGAGCATCTCTTGTCATGTATGAGGGGGCCTTGGAATATCCTGATAGGGGGAGGTTATGGGAGGTTGTGGATAAATATCGGGTGACCCATCTTTACGGGGCCCCTGCCATTGTCCGCGCAGTTATGGCCCATGGAGCAGAGGCCACAAAGAAATATGACCTTCGCACTTTAAAGGTGATGGGCAGTGTGCGGAATCCCATTGCACAAAAGGCTTGGCTCTGGTATTGCGAAAATGTCGATAAAGAGAAATGCCGCATTTTGGATACTTGGTGGCAAACGGAAACCGGGGCGGCCATGCTGGTATCTTTTACGAGCATAACGGAGCAGCAACATACTTTTGAAGGAAGACCCCTCCCCGGGGTTTACCCCGTGTTGTTAGATGAAAGGGGTAAAACCGTCACGGGAAATAATGTCTCCGGAAATTTTTGTATTGAACGTGCTTGGCCGGGAATGGCCCGTTCGATATATGGGGATCATCGGCGATTTGAGCAGACTTATTTTAAGCCTTATCCCGGCCATTACTTTACGGGGGATAACTACTATCGCAATGAATTAGGGTTATTTAAGATTAAGGGAAGGGCCGATGATATTATCAATGTGGCCGGAAATCGTTTGGGGACAATTGAACTAGAAAATATTATCAATCAGAGTGAGTGGGTGGTGGAGTCCGCAGTGGTGGGTTTCCCCCACGAGGACAAAGGCCAAGGAATTTATGTCTATATTGTCGCCAAAGGAGTAGAGGAAGAGGAAAAGCTGGTGGATCAAATTAAGGCTACATTAGAAGAACAAATTGGCATTTTTGCCAGGCCGGATAAAGTTCAATTGGTTTCTGCTCTCCCTAAAACCCGTTCGGGAAAAATTACACATAGAATTTTGCGTGCTATTGCGGAAGGCAACCCGGGTTCTTTAGGTGATATGTCTGCGCTTCTCAACCCGAACGTTGTCGAGGAAATTAGGAAGGCGGTCATTTCAAGTTAAACCGTACATTGACGTAGAACAAAGTTCTGTAGTACTGTGCTTGAGACAGAGCGACTCTATTATGATGAGGTTATCCCTTTGAGTGCTAATCATACAGGCATTCTTTATCAGCCCAATGAAGGACCGCCTGCGGGCCTTGTTTTAACCCTTGCTTTGCAATTTGTGATCTTGCTCATCGCAGGAGTCATCTTCATTCCAACGGTTGTGGTTCAAACGGGTGGGGGAAGTGATTCCTATTTGGTATGGAATTTGTTTGCCGCAGTTATCACTGCGGGTATTGCCACCATACTGCAAGCGATTCGATGGGGACGGGTCGGTGCCGGACATATTATCGTGATGGGTGGTTCAACGGCTTTTATGGCGGTAAGTATCTTGGCACTTTCGGAGAGTGGTCCCGGGACGTTGGCGACTCTCGTTTTTATTTCGGCATTTATTCCGCTTCTATTCTCCATGAAACTCTCTCTCTTTCGTCGGATACTGACCCCAACGGTATCGGGAACGATCATGATGTTGATACCGGCCACCATTATGCCGGTGATCTTTGATATGCTCAATAAGGTTCCCAGTGGAACTCCGGGGTTTGCCCCTATCATTAGTGTTCTCGTCACCGCCTTTGTCATGATAAGTTTAATGTTGAAGGCGACAGGGGTGTTGCGTTTGTGTGCGCCGGTTATCGGCATTATTATAGGTTCGATAGTGGCCGGATTTTTTGATCTTTACGATATCGGTCGTGTCGTCAACGCTTCGTGGGTTGGATTGCCAAAAGGGGGATGGCCGGGACTTGACCTGGAATTTGGCACAGTTTTTTGGAGGCTACTCCCATCGTTTGCCTTGGTGGCCTTCATCGATATTATACAGGATATTAGCAATACGATTGCCACCCAATGTGTTTCCTGGCGTCAAAAGCGAGCGGTAAACTATCAAGAGGTACAAGGTGCCGTCACCTCGGCCGGGATTGGCAATATCTTCTGTGGTCTTGCCGGAGTTATGGCAAATTCAAGTCGTCCCGTGAGTGCCCCCGTAACGGAACTCACCGGTGTAGCAGCTCGTAGTGTTGGAATCACAACGGGACTTATCTTTATATCATTGGCCTTTTTTCCAAAAGTACTCGCTATCGTATTGGCTATTCCAGGCCCTGTTGTCGGTACTTACTTGATGATATTATTGGCCATGCTCTTTGTGGGGGGCATGAAGTCTGTGGTTAAAGATGGGATTGATTACCGCAAGAGTCTGGTCGTGGGTTTTTCTTTTTGGGTTGGCATTGGTTTTCAAAGCGGCAAAATATTTCCCGAATACTCTGCAGACTTCTTAGGCGGCATCCTCCAAAGTGGAATGACATCCGGTGGTCTTACTGCCATTATTATGACGTTATTTATTAACCTTACGGAATCCCGGCGCAGTCGTCTTGAGACGGAATGTGACTCCTCTGCACTTCCTAAAATTAGAAAATTTCTCGATGAATTTGCATCACGCTACGGTTTGAGCAAAGAGATTAAAGAGCGTATCGACTCTGCCTGCGAGGAGACTTTGTTGACATTCCTCTGGCACGGCGACGATCAATCAAAGCGCAAACGAAAGCGTTTACTTGTCGTGGCCTACAAGGAGGAAGATGATGTCATTCTCGAACTTGTCGCTATAACCGGCAAGGGCAATATTCAAGATCGAATAGCTCTACTAGATAATCAATCTGCACAGACCCCTCTCGAACAAGAGTTTTCCCTTAGGCTATTGCGGCATCTTGCGTCCTCCGTTCGCCATGAACAGTACCATGATATCGATGTTGTGACTGTGAGGGTTGATACTCGCCCCATCGTTGCAACCTCTATCCCCGCCTAATCTGGAAAAGTTAAGACTCGATCGGACATCGGACATCATGTTTTTCATTCCATATCACGGCAATTCATACCAACTTCCACGGCCTTTACCTCGTAGCACCAGATGATTTTTTTCGAGTAACGCCCTGAAATGCTCTTTCAGGGTATTACGACTTACGCCGGTAATTTTAATCATATCGGCCATCGTCACCCGCCCATGTTGTTTTGCATGATCTAGAATTTGCAGGGACAATTCCGGCAAACTGGATAAGATCATCTTTTCACGTTCAACCTTTTTGGCGAGGTTACGGCTTTGTTGTAATAGAATCCGCAAGAAATACACCGCCCAAGGTTGCCAATCAGGGGCTTCGGTGCGGATTGTGCCTTGTGTCTGGCGCAAGGCCAAATAATAACCTTCTTTGTTTTTTTCAACCAAGCTTTCTAAAGAGCTATACGGCACATAAGCATAACCTGTGCGTAGCAAAAGCAAGGTTGTCAAAACACGGCTCAAACGGCCATTAGCATCCTGAAACGGATGAATTTCCAAGAACACCACAATAAACACGGCAATCGCTAAAAGTGGATGCAATGACTTGGTTTCTAGGGCTGCATTTGTCCAGGCAACAATTTCACTCATTAACGCCGGTGTTTCAAAGGGGGTGGCCGTTTCAAATACAATTCCCACCTGCTTACCGGTTTCATCAAAGGCAGCAACGCTATTCGATGAAGTTTTATACTCTCCACGATGGCGAGAATCTTTCTCGCTGTATTTTAGCAGGTCACGGTGGAGTTGCTTGATATGGTTTTCTGTCAGGTGAATATTTTCCCATGACTGAAACACCAGTTCCATCACCTCGGCATAACCGGCCACTTCTTGCTCATCGCGTGTTTCAAAATGCTTGATTTGCAGATTTGACAGCAATTTTTCCACGTCACGATCTGAAAGCTTGCTACCTTCAATACGTGTTGAAGATCCAATACTTTCAATGGTGGCAATGTGGCGCAAAGCGCTTAAACGCTCCGGCGCAAGTGTCCCTAAAGCACGCCAGGCCCCTTTGAATTCATCAATTTCAGCGATGAATCCCAAGATGTCCTGAGTAATATTGAGTGTTTTTGTTTCTATCATGCACCCATTTATACACCCACAACCACCCAATATGCAAGCTCTAAATTCACCCATAAACACCCGGTCTTCTCGGTATGCAGTGGAATGCAGCGTTTCCAAAGTGATCCAGTCGGGTAAAGGGTTAATTCCTTATATTTGGGATGAGCAGCTCATGCATTTTGGGTTTGAGGCTGGGTAGTATCAGTAAACACACCAAGCTGAGAATCTTTAGATGATAAACCAGTTTCTGCGATGGTAAGGATCATTTGCTCGTAGCTCATATCAAGATTAAGCAAGCATGCTTTATAAAAATACCCCTTGCGAAGCCCTGGCATAAGGTTGGCTTCAATAAAGTGAGGCTCATTGTTTTCATTCATCTTAATATCTATCCTTCCTAAAGATTTACCACCCAATGCTTTAAATGCATTTTTTGCCACATCCGAGAGTGCCTTGTGGATTTTCGTATCCGTAACAGGAAGGACTTTTTCAGAATCGTTACGCTTAATATCAAAGTCTAGGATACGATACCCATTCTCATTAGGCTCAGCAATAATCTCTATAGGCATGGCCCTAAGAGTTCCACTTACGCCATCCTCGAAAATACCAACACTGTATTCTTTGCCGGGCAAATATGTCTCCACCATAGAACTACAATGTTGGTTACGGTAAATATCCAATATTTTTGATTGAAATCCTAGAAAATTAGTCACGATTGAATTTGCATCTACTCCTATACTGTCTCCGCTGGAAACAGGCTTTATAAAAAGAGGGAACGCAAGTGGAATAGAGTCTTCGGTTAGGTATTCATCAGGTTTTGCTACAAAGAAACAAGCCGTATTAATGTTGGCTTTTTGCATTGTTCTTTTGGCGCGATCTTTATCATACTCGCCGTTTAGTACTGTCCGATTTGAAGCTATATAGGCAATATCATGAGAATCTAAAAAATCATTCAACCAAAGATTCTCGTCGTTAAAGTGAAAATATTTTACACCTGAGAATACTAAATCTGGCCCTCTTCCTGCTAACTCATCCAAGTCACGTTGTATGTTGATTTTCGTGATCTGAACATGTTGATAGTGCTTAGATAAAATTTCGAAGATCAAGTCTTCGTCTAATTCAATTCCAACATTCTTTTGATGAGCATTTTTATCTTCCGGTTTGGGAACAATAACAATCTCAATTGTTTGGTCTGCTTTGTTGTTAAAAGTGATATTCTCTATTTTTAGGGGTATCGTGTGTTGGATATTTGAATTTTTCATAGGTATATTTCTCTCTATATTGCTCGTGCCAATAGCGTGATGGCCCCATTGAAGGTGGCAAAGCACCAACGGAGTAGCATCATATGAGAAGATTTAAGAGAAAAGGTCCAAGGATCTTTTTTTTATCATAGATACCATGAGAGCATAGCCCGATTTATTCCAGATAGATAGGCTTATTATATATTTTCCCCATACACAAATTGCCTCACATTATGGGTTACCGAAATGGCTTACCAAATTTCTGAGGCTTAGACTCAGCGGATTTTATCGCAAGGCCCTCATCAGGAGGATCGCCCAGCACCGTCCCTCTCTATATTTTTTTAAAAAAGAAAAATCATCAGTGATGTTTTTTGATTTGGTGCTCGCCGAGGGACTTGTTCCTCCCGCTCGTTGCCTCCGGCAACTTGCCCCGGAGACGGGGCCGCTCACTCCGTCACACACCGTGTGTGATTGCCCTCTTCAAAATGCTCCCCCATGGTCGCATTTTGCCGTGGTCGTTCGCTCTGTTCAAGTCCCTCTCTCTATGTAGATGTGTTAGTAGGTAAATTTTCATTTATAAATAAATGGAATAAACGTTGGTGCCTCCGGAGGGACTTGAACCCCCATGCCCTTGCGAGCGGTGGATTTTGAATCCACTGCGTCTACCAATTCCGCCACAGAGGCCGTGAAGAACAAAACTAACAATTTTGAAGGGATAGGGCAACAAGGAACGAGAATTGATGCAGTGAAAATCCCGAAAAAAGGGCCGAGGTAACAAGGAGGTAACAAAAATTTAAAAAAAAGGGGAAAACTGTCCGATCAAATTTTGGCTTTTTTACAATTTATGCTTTAACCATTTTAGGTTTAACAGTTAATTCCAGTCCAAGAACATCGAGAATGGCCACAAGATTTTTATGAGTAGGATTTCCATTTTTTGAAAACATCTTATATATAGTTTGACGACCAATACCTGTTTTTTCTGAGATATAACTAACCTTGTGGGCTTTAATAATATCACCAAGAGCAATCTTTAAATAATCAGAGTCATTTTCTTCAATAGCTTGTGAAATAAAGTGGCAAGCAATCTCAGGGTCTTGTAATCTTGTGATTAAATAATCATTAAATGATGTTCCTTTTCCCATATTTATAATCTCCTTTTCTTGTAATCTGACCAATATAATTTTGCCTTTTCTATATCTTTATTTTGAGTAGATTTACTTCCAACTATGAGCAAAACTATTAGATTTTCTCTGTCGTCAATTCCATAATAAACACGATAACCTGGCCCATGCACTATCTTAAATTCGTGTACTCCTCCGCTAAGTTTTTTATGATCACCAAAATTTCCTTTCTCGGCTCGCCTAATTCGGGTCAGTATTTTTGCTAACCCAAGTTTATCTTTAAGGGAATGAAGCCATTTTTTAGCGGGTTCTTCTCCTTTTTCGTTTCGGTAAAAATAGGCCATTCTCCCCTTGATCTTCACTTAACAAGTGTACACTTTAATATATAAATTGTCAACTATAATATACTAAAATCTGCCACGGGTGAGATAAATTGGATTGGGATATAGAGTAATATCAATACTTTCAGATGTTTAGTTGGGATGACTTGGCTGCTCGATATGAAATGGCGTTTTGCCAATAAAAAAAGTCGGGTACTTTGGCCAGAGGGCCTAGGCCCTAATTATCCGTTTTGGGGATACAGCCGATGCGGCGATCGCCGATGATGTTTGGGAGATCGCCGGAATTGTCGCCGGAGGGATTGATCTCCTTATTGATTTCTTCGAGGGTGCGGACTTTATAGAGTTGCTGTTGGGGTTTTTTGACCGTCGGGGCGAGCTTGTCCGCAGGCCAATAGAAGTAGAGGGTCTTGCTGGTGACGATATTGTTTAGGTTGGGGTCGTTTTTGGGGATAAAGGTGGGCCGATTTTGGTCGTTTCGATAAAACCAGATGCTTTTAAGCAGGGTTTCATTGATGAAAAAGGGATCGTCTATGGGGGTGTTGTTGAGAGGGTCGAATTGCCTCGGGGTTCTAAGGGCCGCATAGAGGGCCTCGGTGGCCCCGACAAATTCGCTGAGGACATCGAAGACGGGGTCAAAGTCGTCGTCACTCGGGGTGAGGGTGAGCTCTCTTTCTCCGGGGCAGACCAGGATATTCTCATCGCTCGAGGCCGGGGCCCTAAAGGGTTTGAGGTAAAAGCCCGCTAAATTGTTGACGGGGGCATTGGTGGTTTGGATCTTGATGTTGGGAAAACTTGGAAGCTCTAGGGGATTGAAGAGGGCGATATTTCCCTGAGTTTGAATCTCGTGCTTTTCGAGGAGTCTTTTTTTGATAAACTCGTTGATATCGCTTTCCTTATTGGACCCGGAACTTCGACCGAAGCGTCGATCGACTTTGTCCCAGACTTTGAAGGCCACCTCCTCTCCGAGGCGTGGGAAGAGGGGGTTATCGGGATGGCCCAGTTTGAGATCGTGGCAGAAGATAAAATCGATGATGGAGGGAATGACCGGAGGGTCCGTGGCCATATCGTAAATAAAGTGTTGTTTGAAGGCGTAGTCGATATTGTCTTTCTTGCTGCCCCTTCTATACAGACAATAATACCTTTTGGCCGTGCCGACTCGAAGAGGGCCTCCGTAATCCCCTTCTTGTGTGGGGGCCCCCGTTTTAAATTGGACTCTATCCGTATATCCCGAAATCGTTTGTTCCCGACCCGTGTCCGGGTCGGTGTAAATGCTTTGGGCCTCAATGCGAAAGGAATAGATTCGATCTTTTCTCAACTGATCGCTAAAGGTGACGTGGAAGCGATTCCCCGCTCCTATGTCGATCTCTTTGATACTGAATTCGGGGGCATCGGCGTGAAGCTCTTGGAGTCGAGCAAAACAATCGGCGTTTTTTTCATGTTCGTGGATAATGGATCGGCAAAAGTTGACGAATTGTCCTTCAAATTGGCCATAGCTTTGGTTGAGTTGTTCGTTGGCGATCTCCACTTTTCCGATCAAAAGTGTGTTTTGATTTCCTTCGCTGGTGTAGTCGGCGCAAGTTTTTTCACAATAACCGGGGGCCGAGTAGGTATAGACTTTCCCTTCCCGGCAAAGGCAATAGGTCGGTTTGATGCGAAAAAGCCCGTTCGGGCGAACGGGAAGGGTCTTTTCTTCCTCTTTGTCCGAACTTGCAGAAGAGTCCGTATCCTCGATCTTAAAGGGGGGACGCCCCTGGTGGAAGGAGTCGAGAAGGGGGATACAGGAGGAGAGGGTCAAGGCGATGGGAAGGCCCCAGATCCATGCCGTCATCATTTTCGTCTTCATCACCTCCTTATCGGCATGAGGCCTAAGGCCCCTTAAGGGAGGAAAAAATTGGCCGGAGAGGTGGAAAATTTGTTCCCGATTGGGCCCATCTTGACATTTTCACCCCGAGTCCCAATAGTAGAGAGGAAAAGACTGGGATCGGGATCTTATGAGAACGAGAACAAAGGAGCGACGGGTATGAAGCGTTGGGTTTTATTTTTTGCGATGAATATGATCTTTATGATAACCATCACCACCATCTGCCATCTTTTGGGCATAGATGTCTATCTTCACGATATAGGGCAAAACTACACATCCCTTTTTATCTTCTGCGCTATCTGGGGGTTTGCGGGCTCCTTTCTCTCTCTTTTTTGCTCCAAATGGATGGCCAAGAGGATGATGGGGGTGGAAATTCTTGAGGAAAACGGCCCCCACTCAAACCTCGTCCACCGGGTTCACGCCATGGCCAAAAAGGCGGGGCTTCCCAAAATGCCCGAGGTGGGGATTTATGAGTCCCGGGATTTGAATGCCTTTGCCACGGGGCCTTCCAGGAGCAATTCCCTGGTGGCCGTTTCCACGGGGCTTTTGCACAATATGAGAGAGGATGAGTTGGACGGGGTCTTGGCCCACGAGGTGGCCCATATCGCCAATGGAGATATGGTGACCATGACCCTCCTTCAGGGAGTGATGAATACCTTTGTCATGTTCTTTGCCCGAGTGGCGGTGATGATTATCGACAACGCCATGAGGGGAGGGGATGATCGAAGGGGAGGGCTTGGGTTTTTTGCCCAGTTTATGCTCATTCAATTTTTTCAGGTTATCTTCGGTTTCTTGGCCATGATTCCCCTGGGTTGGTTTTCCCGTTACCGGGAGTATAGGGCCGATGCGGGCTCGGCCAAGTTGGTGGGGCCCCATAAGATGATTGCGGCCCTCCAAAAACTCAAAATCCACTATGAAGCCGTGGTTTCCAATGCCCAGAATCGAGAGGAGATGGCCCGGGAGCCCCAGGGCCTGGCGGCCATGAAAATTTCGGGGAAACGGGGGTTTTTGGCCCTCATCTCCACCCATCCCCCCCTCGAGGATCGCATTGCGGCCCTCAAGGGAGTGAGACTTTAACGGGAGACTTTTCTTACTGAAGAACTCGGTTTTCTTTAGAGGAAGCGACTTTTCCCTCTCCCCCTTTCTTGCCTTTGAGATTCCTTCCGTCACAGATCGTGGCGTCGGGGCCCACACGGCTTTGTTTATGGTCGGCCTCTCCCAAAACCGCTTCCTTTGAGGAAAGCGTATTGGCCAAAAGGTTGGTGGAAGTTAGGGTCAAGCTCAAGGCGATGATAAGTTTTGTGGTTTTCATGTTAGGTCTCCTTTTTTTATTTTTATCGTTCGTTTTTTTAGTTAGTTTTTAGTTGGAAAGAACGGAAGCCTTCTTCCTTTCTTGGCCTTTTCCTTCCTCTTCCAAGGCCCTTTTCGACCTCGAACCTTCCATGATTTGCCCAAGAGCGCAGTGGGTTTTTCTTTCCCCAAGGCCTTGGTCTTCGTTGGCCTGGGCCTGGGTGACGATGCCCATGGACATCAAGCTCAAGGCCAGGGTCAATTTGACAAGTTTTAAACGATTCATCATAAACTCCTCTTTTTCGGTTGGTTTTCGTGTTTCACCCCTATAGGATGCAGAACTCATGCCAAAAAGAATGACTTTAAAGACCTGAAATCTCAAATCCCACTGTCAAAAGTTTTGACACCCCTTAAAATTTGTTCAACTTTTGATCAGGAGGGGCATTGGACGGAGAGAGTTCTCCTTTGAGGATGGTTTCCGCAAAGAGGGCCGTGTAGATGGCAAAGATGGCCGTCCCCAGCAGCATGAGGGTGATGCCCACGATTTTCCCCGCTGTCGTGACGGGAGTGATGTCTCCGTATCCAACCGTGGTGGCCGTGGCAAAGCCCCACCAAAGCGCATCCAAAAAGCTCTCAATCGAGGGATTGGTGGGGTATTCCACCCAATAAAAGAGGGAGGAAAAACCCACGATGATGGTATTGCCCACCACGGTGATGAAGAGAAAAAGGCGTCCGAAGATCAGTCGGAAAAGAATTTTATTGATGTGTAGGCCCTTTTGAAAAAATGTCATCTGTCCTCTTTTTTATCGTTCTTAGATAATCTTTTCCACGATGACTCTTTCCCCCGCCCTAAGACCTCCGCTCTCAATGTCTTGAGGGGAGAGGAAAACTTCAAAGTCTTTTCCTCCATGGGACTTTTGCGAGGGCACAAGTTTTCCCTGGGCCGATCTCAGACCTCCGTACCACCAGCGCTTGTCTCGAACAAAGAGCAAATCCCCTTCGAGAGCGCCGAGCTTTTCCATTCCCGAAGAAGTGAGGGCAATGGTGGTGTTAAGGTCTTGTGACGGGGTCAAAAGACATTTGATGGGAGTGGATTTTTTGAAATTGGGAAGCCCCCCCTTGAAGCGTTTGATCGCTTCGCCGATGCTTCCCACCACAAGCCCTTGGACGTTTTCTTTGGGCCTAGAAAGCAAGGAGACCACAACACCTATTCCCCCACAGGCCACCAGGGCGTAAAGGGCCCGCATATATTTGAAACCCCCTTCGCCGGAGACTCCATGGGAAAAAGGAGAGATGAGATGGGGCCAAATGATAGAGGCGGCGACCATGATGGCCCCAAAAAAGAGGGTGGCCATGGCCCCGGCGGGAGTAAACCTTTTCCAAAAGGCCCCCAACACCATGCAAATCACCATGGGAGGGGTGACGGCGGCGGTAAAGGCCCCATGGGCCTCATAGATACTTTGAAAGGAGTTAAAGAGCGGCACCAAGGCGACGCCCACCACGGAAGCGCCCACGGCGACCCACTGGGCCACTTTGAGGTAATGGGAGTCCGGGGCCTTGGGGCGAACGAAGGGTTTGTAGATGTCGCCCACTACGATGGCGCTCACTGCATTGATGAGGGTGTCCACCGTGGACATAAGCGCCGCCATGAGTGCTGCCATGACAAAGCCAAAAACTCCCGGGGTCGTCACCAGGTGGGCCACGGTCACAAAAATCTCTTTGGGGTTCGTCTCCGCCGGAAGAAGGCCTTGGTTCACGAAGGCCCTTCCCAGCCAACCCGCATTGGCGATGGCGATCATGGCGATGGGCATGAGGACGACGATGACGGCGAAGGCGGCCTTCTTTCCCTCATTGACACTTTTGAGGGAGAGAAAACGCATCATCACCCCCTGGTTCATAAAGTAAAAGGCCGCACTATTGGCGATCCCATCCTGCCAAAAGATCCCCACCGTCGAAAAATGGGGGTCTTTGTTAAAGGAAGGAAAGGGGGACCTTTCGGCCGGGGTGAGGGCGTTCCAAAATTCTCCAAAACCCCCCAGGTAGTGAAGCCCTAGGGCAAAGAGGAGAAAACCCGCGAAGACGAGGATCACGGCCTGGAGGAGATCCGTAAAGATCACCGCCGTTTGCCCCCCGTAGTGAAGATAGATGGCACAGACGAAAGCGATGGTGATCACCGTGGGCATGAGGGGGGTGCCGAGGATATGTTTGAGGGCCACTCCCAGGGTCAAGAGGTTGATGCCGATATAGCCTATGAGATAGACGAGGATGATCGCCGTGGCCATGACCCGGGCCTTGCGGTTAAAGCGACGTTCAAAGTATTCGGCGACGGTTCCGATGCGGGAGTAGTAGATGATGGGAAGCCAGCCCAAAAGGAAAAAGGGCATGACGATCCAGTCGTTGAGATAGCTCATGCTGGAACTCAGCCCGTAGCTAAAGCCTATGGTGGAGTATTTGATAAAGCTATAGGAGCCCACCACCGTGGCCACGCAACTGGCCGCAATCAACCACCAGGAAAAGCGTTGCCCCCCGAAGAAAAAATCCTTGGTACTCTTGGTGAATCGTCCAAAATAGGAGCCAAAGAGAAGGATGAAGAGAAAATAGGAGACGATGATGATGTAATCGAGGGAGGTGGCCGGGCCTTTCATCTTAAAATCCTATATCTTTTTAAAATCCTATGTCCTTCAATCCTATGTCTTGAGGGCCAACCATTGCCAGGTGGAGTTCAAAAGGAGGTAGAAGAAAAAGGCCGTCAAGCAAAAAAGAATCGAGCGTCGCGGCCAAGGGTCGTCTTGGGGAGCTTCGGGGGAGGATTTTTCCTTCACGCAGTAGAGGACGATGCCGGTGAAAAAAAAGATCCCTC
>JAPONP010000122.1 GCA_026713835.1 Bacteriovoracales bacterium | reverse complement strand
TTGCATCTTTTTGAGTGACTAAAAAAACTTTATTCCCCTGGGCCGTAGCCTGCTCTAATGCCAGAATAGATTTTTCTCTTCCGACAAAAAGAGGCACAACCATGTGAGGAAAAATGATGACATCTCTTAAAGGCAAGAGTGGAAAATTTTCTTGAACTTGAGATTTCTTTTCGGACATAGCACCTCCTGCGCCATTAAATTTTCTGCTTAATCTTCACACTAAGAACTTTTCATTTCAGGAAAGAAGCTCTCATTGTTTATTTTTACTTATTTTGAATTTTAGGTCAAAAACTCTTAGGGAGTCGAAATTTTCCTATGCAGAAACATCAGTTTTTAAAAGATAAGTATTTTCAGTGACATGGGAGTAATCAACTTTTTTTAAAGCCCGTTAAAAGTCCTCAAAGAATCTTACAAACCATAACTGATTAAATCAGTTTAAACCCAATAACCGCCCCTACGGCGATTTTGTCTTTGTTCCGGTTTTTGCTAGAGGTGCGAACAGTTATGAATTTTTTTACGAGGCGGTTTCTAAATCCGTGTCATCTGAAGGAGGCTCTAAATCTGTCTCGGAACGACGACTTGAAGTTGAATAGATCGTCCTCTCTTCCCCTTTTGCGATCGGCACCCTGGAACCCTCTTCCAGCCTGGGTGCTTCTTTTCCCAAAACGGATTCTTTGGTCACGATACATTTACAAATTTTTTCTTGAGACGGCAATTCATACATCACCTCTAGCATGACCTGCTCCAAGATAGAGCGAAGCCCCCGCGCCCCCGTTTTCTTTTCCATGGCGATATTGGCCACTTCTTCAAGAGCGTCTTCTTCAAACTCCAATTCAACCCCATCGATTTGCAAGAGCTTCTTATATTGTTTGGTGATGGCATTTTTTGGTTCTTCAAGAATCCGAACCAAGGCCTTCTTATCCAATTCGTTCAATTTAGCAGTGACCGGCACACGGCCTATAAATTCAGGGATGAGACCGAACTTGGATAAGTCTTCCACTTCGATTCCCCCTATCTTATCGATCAAAGTCACTCGATCCTTCTTCTCTTTATTCTCATTTGAAACCAGTCCCATGGGCTGCTTGGTTTGCCTTTTGGCCACGATTTCGTCAAGGCCCGTAAAGGCCCCGGCCACGATAAATAAGATGTTTTTTGTATTCACCTGAATGAACTCTTGTTGGGGGTGTTTTCTTCCTCCCTTGGGAGGAATCGATGCGGTCGTTCCCTCGATCAATTTGAGAAGGGCCTGTTGAACTCCTTCACCGGACACATCTCTCGTGATAGAGGGATTTTCCGACTTTCTGGCAATTTTATCGATCTCGTCGATATAGACGATTCCCCGCTCCGCTCGCTCCACCTTATAGTCACAATTTTGGAGAAGACCTAAAATGATATTTTCTACATCTTCTCCCACATAGCCGGCTTCGGTGAGGGCCGTGGCATCTGCAATGGTGAAGGGAACGTTTAGGTATTTGGCCAACGACTGGGCGATGAGTGTTTTTCCCGATCCCGTAGGACCGGCCAAAAGAATATTGGACTTTTGCAACTCCAGGGTCTCTCCCCCTCTTCGCTTTGGGCCCTGATGGGCGATTCTTTTGTAATGATTGTGAACGGCCACGGAAATAATTTTTTTGGCCCGCTCCTGTCCGATAACGTATTGGTTGAGATGATCGAAGATATCCGCCGGACGAGGGATGCTATCTACAATGGTTTGGGTTTTTGAATGGCTCGTATCCTCATAGATGATATCGTTACAAAGCCCAATACACTCATCACAGATATAGACACCGGGACCCGCAATCAATTTCTTGACTTCTTTTTGAGATTTTCCACAAAAATTACAGTGGATATGCCCAAAACCGTCCCTTCTTTTTGTCATGCCAAATTCCTTACTATTTATCGGCCTTGGGTTTTTGTTCGATGATGACATCGATGAGCCCAAATTCCTTGGCCTGGTCGGGACTCAAGTAATTGTCCCGATCCGTTGCGGTCTCCACTTCTTCGTACTTTTGCCCGGTATGTTTAACATAGATGCGGTTAAACTGCATCTTTAAATCTTGAATTTCATTGGCCTGAATCTGAATATCGCTGGCCTGGCCCTGGGCCCCTCCAAGGGGCTGGTGAATCATAATGCGGCTATGGGGCAGACAGTGGCGATGCCCTTTTTCTCCCGCCGTGAGCAGGATGGAGCCCATGGACGCGGCCAATCCCACACAATAGGTATGAACGGGGCAGGAGATATGTTGCATTATATCGTAAATCCCCAATCCCGAATAAACGGTTCCGCCGGGGCTGTTGATGTAGAAATGAATGGGGGCCTGGGAATCGGATTGCTCCAAAAAAAGCATCTGAGCGATGATGAGATTGGCCACCGTATCATTGACCTGGGTTCCCAAAAAGATAATTCTATCCAAAAGAAGGCGGGAGTAGATATCGTATTGCCGCTCCCCTCTAGAGGTTTGCTCGATGACGATGGGGTTTGGAATGTAGGCCTTAACGGGGTCACTCATCATATTCTCTCATAACGCTTCCATTGCTTTGATTCATCAAGTCTAGATCGTTTTCGGAATCTCTAGAAAAATCCTTAAATTGGGCCAAGACCCGGAAATAAATCTCCCCCTTTCTTCCCCCTGAAAGCTCTCCACCGATTGTGGAGGAAACAAGTCAAGTAATCCGTCTTCTTTTTTGCTCTGCTCTAGGGCAAGGGCCTCAAACGGAAGGGGCCCTTGCAAATTGAGAAAAAAGGGGCCATCCTGTGGCCTTTAACTTAGTGACAAATCTTTTTGACCCTCATCCATAAAGGAGTTCTTATGACTAGATTAGTAGGGAATAGGGCCCCCGACTTTAAGGCCCCTGCCGTCGTAAACGGAAAATTTAAAGATATTTCCCTCTCGGATTTTGACGGGAAATGGAAGGTTCTTTTGTTTTACCCTCTCGACTTTACGTTTGTCTGTCCCACGGAAATCACCGCTTACAACGATGCCGCTCCAAGGTTTCGGGAATTGTCCTGCGAAGTGATGGCCATTTCGACGGATTCCCAGTTTTCCCACCTGGCCTGGGTCGAACAGCCCAGAAATGACGGGGGCCTTGGCAAAGAAACCACCATGCCCTTGATCGCAGATTTCAATAAGACTATCGCAAGAGATTATGAGGTTCTCATCGAGGATGAAGGCGTGGCCCTGAGGGGACTTTTTCTCATCGACACCAAAAATAATATCCAACACTCGACGATCAATAATCTTCCCGTGGGACGAAACGTGGAAGAGACCCTAAGACTTCTCGAAGCCTACCAATTCACCGAAAAACACGGGGAAGTTTGCCCGGCCAATTGGAACAAGGGCAGCGACACCATGAAGCCCGATCCCGTGGGCTCCAAGGAGTATTTCAAAAAAGCAAAGTAACGACATAACCGATACTTCGACAAGAAAAGACCTTCTCGCAGATTGTAGGCATCCGGGGAAGGTCTTTTGTCGTTAGATTAAGAGCCGAACCGTATTGACTCCACTTTCATTCCTCTAGCACAATAGAACCTCTATGGAAGAAATCCTTTCCTACATTCAAGAAAATGTGGACTATGCTCCTCTGATGATCTTCTCTCTCCTCCTCTTGGCCGGCCTCAATTTTCCGGTCTCGGAAGATGCCATGCTTTTTATCTCCGCCCTTTTGGCCGCCCAATATCCACAAAAAGTAGCGCCACTTTTCTTAGGGGTTTTTCTTGGGGCCTACGGAAGTGATCTCATCTCCTACGGTCTCGGAAAATTTTTAGGGCCCAAGCTCTGGAAGATAAGATATTTTAGGAAAATGGTTTCTCAAGATAGGGTTGAAAAACTTAGGGTGTTTTATCAAAAAAATGCGTGGCTGACTTTGGGTATCGGTCGATTTATTCCCTTTGGCGTTCGCAATGCGCTTTTTCTCACGGCGGGTCTTTCAAAAATGAATTTTCTTAAATTTGCTTTCATAGACCTCATGGCGGCCATACTGTCTTGCGGGACCTATTTTTCCCTCTATTATGCGTTTGGAAACGATGTGGTTGCCTACGTCAAAAAAGGCAACCTTGTCTTTTTTACACTCTTTCTTTTGGCCGTAAGTTTTTACTTTTATCGCAAATTTAGAAAAAAATCTTAAAAAGACTTTCATAATGGTACTATTATGGAGAAGTTTTATATAAATGCTTTCGAGGATCTATTTTTTATTTGAAAAATAATCCATGAGTCAACATAATGACCAAGAAGCATGAGCTTCCCCCGAGGAGAAGTCTTTGAAAAGAAAAGAGGAAAAAATGGCTACCATCATCGATTTTCAAAAGAGGAGGAGGGCCAAAGCTTTACAAGATGCAATAGAAAACGATTTCAAGGAATTGAAATTTTTTCATTCATCGGAACTGATTCGAGAGGCCAGGGCCTTGACCGATCAAATTAGGGCCCGGTGCGACGTAGATAATGCACTTGTCAAATCCAGAAGCGTTCTTGCGGAATTGATGAGTCGCATTGCAGTGCCCAAACCTCGCTCAAAGCACACCAAAGAGGCCAAGTTTTAATTAGAGCCTATCCTAAAACCACCTTCTATTACAATCGGCTGCAATTGTGCCGGGCTTCGTCTTTAAGCAAAAAATGCCCTCAACGTGCCACAAGCACGCCTT
>JAPONP010000121.1 GCA_026713835.1 Bacteriovoracales bacterium | reverse complement strand
TCACCTCCGGCATCGCCTCCGCTTTGTCGGGCCAAAAGATTGAAAAACATAAATCAACCTCCTCCGGAACGATCACCGCAGTCGCACAAAATCTCTTTATGCCCTCCGCCGGTGCCTTCGCTCAAGTTTTCAAAGAGCGGAAGTGGACTTCCACCTCCGTCAGTACCGTCATTTCCTAAAATTCTTTTCAGCATTTCATTCTCCTTTTATCTCGGTTGTTTTTATTTTCAACCCCCTCCTGAACCCTCACCGCATTGTCTTGTCAAAAAATTGTAAAACATAGATCAACCTCCTCCCATTTCGCCACCGCCTTCGGCGGCAAAGATAATGATTGGGCCCCAAATGAGATCGTCCCCCACCATTTCCTCATAAAAATGAAGAGACGCACCGGGGATATACTCATTTAACGGAGCATCTTCCCAATAAACTTCATCAACGAAGGGATACTCTTCCGGTTCAAAGGCATCACCGACGAAGGCAAAAGAAGATATTGAGGCCGTTAGGCCAAAAATAACGATAAGGTTTTTCATTGTAATACTCCCTCTTCTTTTTGGTTGATCGATTTCTCAAACACCGTCAAACTATCCATGGCCATCCCGGCCCAAACGACATCATCGCCTTTCAAGGACGAATCAGACATAATTTCTCTTATTTTTTTGTAGGCCTCTGTATAGACCTCTCGAATTTTTGGGATCGCTTTTTCGGCATTGAGTGAGTCATACTGGACGCTAAGCCAGTTTTTATGACTTCCAAAATCGGCCCTTTTATAACTTTTTGCCATAAGGTTTTGCAGGAGTTTGTGGACGGTTTCCGGGCGGGCATTGATCTTGCCGTCAAGAGTGACTTTCTCCCCTTCTTCGATCAAAACGCCCCTTTTAAGGAGTTCTTCTAAAATGGAAAGACCCCGTGACCCAAACTCCTCTTTGGCCGACTCCCTCGTTATCCCTGCGGTACTGGTGGCCCTCATCATAATTTCAAAGGTGTCTAAATCTCTGAAAAAGGCCTCCGAAGAGGCATCGATAAAAGGCACATCGTTATTGCCGGGATATGTTTTTTTGAAATCTTCCATCATCTCAGGGTAAAATTTTTCAATCGCTCCCCGGATATCTCCATCGGCACAGGCCTCTTGGACGATTTTGAGGGCGTAGGAAAATGAAGGCCTACCCACCTCTTTTTTTATAATTCGATCAAATGTGGAATTGGGAATGTCTAACTTTTTGGCCAAAGCAAGAGAAGATAATCTCGGGTGATTCTGCTTAATTTTGACAATACATTCGGCCAAGAAAGTAGGTAAATCCTCGAATCGTTCTAATGATAACATGGGCGATCCTCCAAAAGTTTTTACCCTCAATACGGTGAAAACCCTATTATCCAAGAGTCTGTCTTGTCAAATCCCTCGCAGGCAAACACGCCTTATGGCCAAAATGTTTCCCACTCCGGGAAATGCCTCAATGAAATTTAAGGCCCTTGGGCCTTTTTGAGCTTCCAAAAGTTTCCCACGGTGGGAAATCTATGAAAATAATACATACTGCCGACCCCTATATGGGCAAATGATACCTTCCTTTTGCTTATTTCAAAGAAAGGCAATAAAAAATCCGATAGGGCGAGATATGTTCCGCCTTGATCTCAAATCTAAGACATTAGAAGAACTTGAAGAAGAGACTCTTGATAAAAATAATCTTTCCGAAAGAGGAGACCTTCAACAATGGGTTAAATCAAATCCCGAGGTTATCTCCAAACATTTCGAGTTCGATCTCAAGATAATCGCTGAAGAGTATAACGGATTTGAAGTCAATGACCGCCCCGATCTTTTGGCCGTTGATGAAGAGGGGGCCCTGGTCGTTATCGAAATTAAAAGAGGACATTCCGGGTCAAGGATTGATTTTCAGGCACTCAAATATGCTTCTTACTGCTCATCGTTGGGGCCCGAAGAAATTATTGAGATTTATGCCGAATACCTTAAAAAAGAAAATATCGATAAAGATGCAAGAGATGATCTTTTCGAGTTTGTTCGTAGAGAAATTGATGGTAATGATAGTGAAGATTATGAGTTCTCTGAACTAAATAGGTCTCAAAAGATTATTTTATTGGCCGAAAACTTTGACGGTAGGATTAAAAGTGTTGTGGCATGGCTTGCAAATCAAGATATCGATATTTCCTGCATTAAGTTTTCTCTATGTAAAGATGGCGATACCTTTTATCTTGATTCACAAAAAATTCTTCCCCATGAACCCATCGAGAGTCACCTTATCGGAAATGCTCCTTCTTCACATATCGGCAAACATCCGAGAGTAAAATCTCAACCACCGGAAGTCCTTGAGTTTTTTGAAAAAATAAAACAGGCCTTATCTGAAAAACATGACTTATATGCCAGATCATACAAAGGGTATAAATATATCTTATTCGGCGCGGGAAAAGTCGAGCTTAATTTTGCTTTTGATATAAGAAAAAAGTTAAAAGCGTATGAAATAAGATTTGAGTGTAAAAAAAATGAAATTCCGATACTTCGTTATTTTGATGAATTGAAACCTTCTTTAAAATGGAAACATGAATACGAAATCGAGACGAACGATCCCAAAAAGGATCATCGAAGCAAGTACCAACGAGTTTTTATCACGCATCAACCAAGTGAGAGCGAGTATATGAAAGATGCCGATTCCATGGCCGATTTAATCAAGGACTTTATGGATTACATGAATCCTGTCGTAGAAAGATCAAAAAAATAAATTTCCCAAATCTTTCCCGTGAATTTTTCCCGATCCGGGAAACTTTATTTAAATTCGCTACTTTATATTTCCCACTGTGGGAAACCTTTCCCGGCCGGGAAACTATTTTGTTTCCCGGTGTGGGAAAGGCTTGATTTTATTTTTTTTCTTCAATAAACCTTCTCCGTTAGAAAATCTTCCACAGAGAAGATTCTTTTTATTTAACAGAGGAGAGTTTTATGCCGTCACGATCTTTAAAGAAAAAGAGAAAATCGATCAAGCGTACAAGGCTTCATACGCCTGAGTCCTATCTCCCTTCTTTTATGAGGTTGAAAGAAAAGCTCAAAATCCCAAAATACAGAAGAGCTATTTTAGCTCTCACCCGACATCGGGATAAGTCAAAGTATCGATGCCTTCTCGATTTTCTCTTTGTTGAATTTTTCCCCTCATGGAAAAAAGAGTGCTTTAGATTTTATGCAGGTACGGCCCCACCTCTTAAAGGGCATCCGGCC